>CAYUIN010000049.1:0-5389 GCA_964444695.1 uncultured Desulfocurvus sp. | reverse complement strand
CGGCTGGGGCAACGGATTCGGATACAACCACATGCGGTCCGGCAACGGGTACGGATACGGCCGGATGATGGGCACGGACGCCGCCGGCTTCAACTGCCCGTACTGGGGCTCCAACGTCGCCGAGCGCATGCCCCACGAGGGCTACGGCCCCGGCAGGACCCAGGCCGCCCCGCAGGCGTCCGTCCTCCCGGACTACAGCGAAGCCCGCTGACGCGGATTGATCACGGCTGAAACGACAACACGTCGCACCCACGGTGCGCAGAACATACAAGGAGAAGATCATGTCTAAGAAGATGTTGAGCATGAGCATCGCCACGGTGGCGGTGCTGGGCCTGGCGAGCCTCGCCATGGCGCAGGGCTGGGGCGGCGGCTACGGCGGCCACATGATGAACGGCTACGGCGGACAGATGATGCGCGGCGGCGGCTACGGCTACGGCCCGATGATGGGCGCCGACAACGTGCAGTGCCCCGGCTGGGGCGCCCAGGGCGCGGCCCTGACCCCCGAGCAGGCCGAACAGGCCAAGACCCTGTGGACCGAACACCTGGCCAAGGTCCAGCCCCTGGGCCGCGAGCTGCAGGCCAAGAATGCGGAGCTGAACGCCGCCCTGCTGGCCACCACCATCGATTCCGATCGCGTGGACGCACTGGCCAAGGAAGTGGGCGACCTGCGCACCAAGCTCTTCACCGAGCAGATTTCCCTGCGCAAGGCCCTGCGTGACGCCGGACTGCCCACCGTGGGCATGGGCTTCGGCCGCGGCATGGGCCAGGGCTTCCGCCACATGGGCCAGGGCTTCGGCCCCGGCATGGGCCGCCACATGGGCCCGGGCTACGGCATGGGCTACGACGCCGACGACCGCAGCTGACCTCCTAGGACGACGACCAGCGTTTCAATTCTCCACTCCCCCCTCATCCCCTGATCAAGGGCTCCTCCACCCGGAGGAGCCCTCTCTGTTTTCCGCGCCGGGCGGCGTCGCCCGTGGCCGAAGCGCACCCCGGGCCCGGCCGCGCCCGCGCCTGCGCGCGAGCCTGCACCAGTGCCCCCGTCCGCAGCCGGGCAGTTCGTTGCACAACCGGCCTCTGTGAAGCGGCTTGCACAAAAGTGCAGGATGTGCTGTGCTGTACATTGCACAAGGGACAGGCCGAGGGACAGGCCGCTGAGCGTTAACCATCTCGATTATTTAACGTTTCAGTTTTGGCATGGGAACTGCTTTAGGGAAGACAACTTCATCATGCACCATCCCTCATTGAGCAAGGAGCATCCCATGTCCAAAAAAACCCTCATCCTCTCCCTCGCGGCCATTGCGGTGCTGTCCCTCTCCGCCCTGGCCGTTGCCGGTCCCGGCTACGGCGGTTGTCCCGGTTGGGGCGGCGGCTTCGGCGCCCGGCAGGCGCAGGCCCTGACCCCCGAGCAGCAGGAAAAGGCCCAGTCCCTCCTCGATGACTACGAAAAGGCCATCATCCCGCTGCGCGAGCAGATCCTCGCCAAGCACGCCCTGCTGAACGCGGCCCTGGAGGCCGACAAGCCGGACACCGGCACCGTCGAGTCCCTGACCAAGGACCTCGGCGACCTGAAGACCAAGCTGTTCACCGAGCGCGTGGAGTTGCGCAAGAAGCTCGCCGAGGCGGGCGTCCAGGGCAACTACGGGTTCGGTTCCGGCATGGGCCGCGGCTACGGCGCCGGCCCCTGCGGCGGCGCCGGCAACTGCCCCGGCGCGGCGAACACCCCGTGCCCCGGTGGCGGCCCGTGCGGCGGCCAGGGCCCCTGCGGTGGGCAGGGCCCGTGCCAGGGCTACGGCGGTTAATGACAACAAGCGTTTCATCACCCCTCCTCACCTGACTTCCGGGGTTTCCACCGCGCAACACGGTGGAGCCCCGGTCGTCTTTGAGAGGGCAGGCCCCCGGGCGGGCCACGGCGCGAGGCGACGAACAGATGCGCATCGGAATGCAGACCAAGAACCGGACCATGCTCACGGCGGCCGCCCTGGCCCTGGTGCTGCTGGGTCTGGCCTTGTCCTTCCTGACCTGGCAGAACCTCGAACGCCAGCGCCAGACCATCGAGGAACACCTGTTCCTCTCCTCGCAGGTCATCCTGCGCGGCATCGAGGCGGGCATGGCCCGGGAGCTGCGCGGGCACATGGCCATGTTCCCGGGCATGCGCGGGATGCACGGCTTCCGGGGCGGACAGGGGCGCGGCCCCGGCCCCGGCGCCCAACACAACCCCCAGCCCGGCGCCCAACCCGGACAGGCCCCCGAGGCCGCGCCCTCCCCGGTCCCCGGCCAGGACGTCGACTCCCAGCTGCAGGCGCTGCAAGGCGCCCTGTCCCCGGCCGCCTCGGTCATGCCCCGCCTGAAGGAGATGCTGACCGAGCTCATCGAGACCTCCGACGTCCAGTTCGTCTCCTTCTACGCCCAAAACGGCCAGGTCATCTTCTCCGCCCGCACGGGCGGCGGGCCGGAGATCCCGCCGCTGCCCGCGTCCGGCTGGCGCGCCCTGTCCACCCTGGGCGAGTGGGCCGCCCTGTACCAGGGGCCCAACGGCGCGAATTTCTTCGTTTCCGGCATCCGCACCAAGCCCGGGCTGGCCCAGCTCTGCGAAGACGACTCGCAGCTGGACTGCACCCCCGGCGGCATCGGCGTGCCCTTCCTGGTGGTCGGGCTCAACCCGTCCAAGCACCTGGACACCTTCCGCAAGTTCAAGCGCACCGCGCTGCTGCAGACCGGCTACGTGCTGGTGGTGGCGGCCTTCCTCTGGGGCCTGGGCGCCGCCTACCTGCGCCGCCGGGACCAGAGCCGCGCCCTGCACCGCCTGGAAACCTTCCACTCCCGCCTGCTGGACACCATGCCCGACGGCCTGCTCACCGTGGACGCCGACGGCGTGATCCGCGCCGCCAACCCCGCCGCCGGAGCGTTGCTGCTCAGCGACGAGGGCGACCTTGTGGGCCGCCGCTTCGAGGACCTGCCCCTGGAGTCGCGCGGCGACCTGGGCCGGTCCGGGGCCGTGGGCGGCGGGCTCTGCGCCCCGGGCGCGGAATGGGAGCTGGTGCAGACCGGCGGCCGCAGCCTGGAAATCCTGCGGATGCCCATCCCGGCGGACGCCTCCGCCGAGGGCCAGGCGGGCGAGCGGCTGGTGCTGGTGCGCGACCGCACCGAGCTGCGGGCCCTGGAAGACGACCTGGCCGAGGCCAAGCAGCAGGCCGCCATCGGCCGCCTGGCCGCCGGGCTGGCCCACGAGATCAGAAACCCCCTGTCCGCCCTGCGCGGCTTCGCCCAGTTCTTCAAGAAGAAGCTCGAAGGCCGCCAGCCCGAGGAGCAGTACGCCGCGACCATGGTCAGCGAGGCCGACCGCCTGGACAAGGTCATCACCGACCTGATGTTCCTCTCGCGCCCGCGCGCGCCGGAGCAGGCCGTCATCAACACCGCCGCCCTGGCCGCAGACCTGCGCGGCCTCATGGAGTTCGACCTCAAGCACCAGGGCGCCGAGCTGGCCTTCGACATCCAGGCCCCCAGCGTCCTGGCCGACCCGGACATGATCAAGCAGGCCCTGCTCAACCTGCTGCTCAACAGCCTGGCCGCCGTGGCCCAGAACCCCGAGGGCGAGCCCCGGCGCATCGAGCTGGCCGCCTTCCAGGACGGGGACCGCTCCTGCCTGGCCGTGCGCGACACCGGCCCCGGCATGACCGAACAGGAAAAGGCCCACGCCCTGGAACCCTTCTTCACCTCCAAGAAGGAGGGCACGGGCCTGGGCCTGGCCATCGTGCACCGCATCATGCGCAACCACCACGGCCGGGTGTCCATCGACGCCCGCCGCGAAGGCCCGGACCACGGCACGGAAATCCGCCTGTGCTTCCCGTCCTCGCGCCCCGCCGCCTGCGAGATCGACAGCGAACCGCAACCCGAGGAGACCCCATGATGGCTGCCAACAAGCCCCCCCGCGTGCTTGTCGTGGACGACGAACCCGCCCTGCGCCTGATGGTCGGGGCCGTGCTGCGCGACGAAGGCTGGGAAGTGGCCGAGGCCGCCAGCGCCGAGGCCGCCCTGGACATGCTCCCCGGCGCCGCGCCCGACGTGATCCTGCTCGACATGCGCATGCCCGGCATGGACGGCCTGGAAGCCCTGGGCGCCATCCGCGCCAAGAGCCCGGGCGTGCCCGTGGTCATGCTCACGGCCTACGGCACCGTGGGCAGCGCCGTGGACGCCATGAAGCGCGGCGCCTTCGACTACCTCACCAAGCCCGCCGACAACGACGAACTGGTGGCCGTGCTCGGCAAGGCCCACGAATATTCCCGGCTGATCGCCGAAAACCTGGAACTGCGCCACCAGGCGGACATGACCGCCGAGGTCCGCGAGATCATCGGCCAGTCCCCGGCCATGCAGCGCGTCAAGGCGCTCATCGACCAGGCCGGGCCCAGCGAGGCCACCGTGCTCGTCACCGGCGACTCGGGCACCGGCAAGGAGCTCGTGGCCGCCGCCCTGCACGCCGCCAGCCCCCGCCGCCGGGGGCCGCTGGTCAAGGTCAACTGCGCGGCCCTGCCCGGCGACCTGCTGGAAAGCGAACTCTTCGGCTACGTCAAGGGCGCCTTCACCGGCGCCGTGAAGGACAAGCCGGGCCGCTTCCAGCTCGCCTCTGGCGGCACCCTGTTCCTGGACGAGATCGGGGAGATCCCCTTGAACCTCCAGGCCAAGCTGCTGCGCGCCATCCAGGAGCGCCAGGTGGAGCCCCTGGGCGGCGTGGGCGCCGTGCCCGTGGACGTGCGCCTGCTGGCCGCCACCAACCGCAACCTCGTCGCCGAGGTCGAGGCCGGACGCTTCCGCGAAGACCTCTACTTCCGCCTCAACGTCCTGGAGATCGGCATCCCGCCGCTGCGCGAACGCATGGACGACCTGCCCCTGCTCACCGCCCACCTGCTGCGCAAGCTGGCCGCAAAGAACAACAAGACCGTGCGCGAGGTCAGCCCCGCGTTCATGGACGCCCTGGCCCGCTATCCCTGGCCCGGCAACGTCCGCGAACTGGAAAACGCCCTGGAACGCGCCCTGGTCCTGTCGCGCACCGATTCCCTGTCCACCGCCGACCTGCCGCCCCAGGTCCTGGCCCCGGCCCGCCCGGCACAGCCCGCCGCGCCCCAGGCCTGGGCCCCGGGCCCCGAGGCCCCGGAACACCGCCAGGCTCCGTCCCTGGACGAGGCCGAAAAACAGGCCATCATCGAGGCCCTGTCCCTGTACGGCGGCCATCGCCAAAAAACCGCCGACGCCCTGAACATCAGCCGCCGCACCCTGCAGTACAAGCTGCGCAAGTACGGCCTGACCACGCGGGGCTAGGCGGGAGGACCGGCCGGGCGGTTGCCTGGCGATAGGCACCGGCCTCCGGCGGCTTAAGGGCTTTCGCCCTTAA
>CAYUIN010000048.1:4132-9726 GCA_964444695.1 uncultured Desulfocurvus sp. | reverse complement strand
GCAGCGATGGGAGGCGGGGGAAACCCCCTTTTTACCGCTGGGAAAAGGGGGTTTCCCCCTCCTCCCGCATTCTTCGTTCACGCCCACCCCGCCCCGCGCATGAGCATCCCGGCGCCGATGGTCCACATGGTGGCGCAGACGGCGGCGTCCAGGGCGCGCCAGGCGGCGGGCCGGGTGAAGAAGGGGGCCAGTGCGCGGGCGCCGAGGGAGAGGGTGAAGAACCAGGCGAAGGAGGCGGTGGCGGCACCGGCGCCGAAGGCGTAGCGGGCCTGTCCGGGGTATTGGCCGGACACGGCGCCGAGCATGACGACGGTATCGAGGTAGACGTGGGGGTTGAGCAGGGTCACGGCGAGGGTGGCGGCCAGTGCGGCGCGCAGGGAGGTCCGGGCCTGGGCCTCGGCGGCGAGGTGTCCGCCCGCGAGCATGGAGCGCAGTGCGCCCAGGCCGCACCAGCCGAGGAACGCGGCCCCGGCCAGGGCGGCCACGCGGCCCAGGGCGGGGCTGGCGGCCACGGCGGCGCCCACGCCGGTGACACCGGCGGCGATGAGCACGGCGTCGCACAGGCTACAGGTCAGGGCGATGGGCAGGGCGTGGTTGCGGCGCAGTCCCTGGGCGAAGACGAAGGCGTTCTGGGCGCCGATGGCGATGATCAGCCCGGCGCCGACGCCGAAGCCCTGGATGTATGGTGCGAGCATCATGGTCTGGTCCTGTGCGGTTATGGTGCGGCCTGTGCGGCGGCGGCCGGTGACCGGCGGCGCCGGGAGGCGCGGCTGCGCGCGCCGTCCGTCGCCCGGTGCGCCCGCTGGCGGGGGCGTCCTTCGGCCCCATCCCTACCCGTCCCGGGCCCCGCAGTAAAACTACTTGTTTTACTTTTTCATTAGCGTTGCTAATATCCGGCGCATGCTGGACTACAAACTGTTGCAGGCGCTGGACGCCGTGGTGCGCGAGGGCGGGTTCGAGCGGGCGGCGCGGGTGCTGCATCTGACGCAGTCGGCGGTGTCGCAGCGGGTGCGCCTGCTGGAGGACCGCAGCGGGCGCATCCTGCTGACGCGCTCGGCGCCGCCGCGTCCGACGCCGGACGGGCAGCGGCTGATCCGGCATTTCCTGCAGGTCCGCCGTCTGGAGGAGGACCTGCGGGCGGAGACGGACCCGGCGGCCCAGGGCGGCCGCCCCGCGCTGCGCATCGGGGTCAACGCGGACAGCCTGGCGCTGTGGTTCATGGACGCGGTGCTGCCCTTCGTCGCGGCCGAGGACGCGCTGCTGGACCTGGCGGTGGACGACCAGGAGCGCACGCACCGGCTGCTGAAGAGCGGGGAGGTCCTGGGCTGCGTGAGCGCGCGCGAGGCGCCGGTGCAGGGCTGCACGGCCACGCGGCTGGGGGTGATGCGCTACGGGCTGCTGGCCACGCCGGAATTCGCGGCCCGCTGGTTCGGCGCGGGGCTGACGCGTGAAGCGGCGGCCCAGGCCCCGGCGGTGCGCTTCAACCGCGCGGACGACCTGCACGACCTGATCTTCTCGCGCCTGTTCGCGGACCCGCCCACGGATTATCCCGTGCACTACGTGCCCTCGCCGGAGCAGTTCCTGCGGCTGATCCTGGCGGGCCGGGCCTGCGGCATGACGCCGTTCATCCAGGCCGCCGGGGAGCTGACGCGCGGCGAGCTGGTCTGCGTGGACCCGCGCACGGAGGTCCCGGTGGCGCTGTTCTGGCACCGCTGGAACCTGCGCTCTCCGCTGCTGGACCGCCTGAGCGCCGCCCTGCGCGCCGGGGCCCGGCTGCGGCTGGAGCCGTAGGGCGCCCGGCGAAGCCGCCGCCCGGGCCTGCGCAGCGGCTGGCGCGGCCAGGCGCCTGGGACGACACGGTTTTTTTGGGTGTTTACATCAATGCTTCCTCACGGTTAGCATTGCGCCCACTGTCGCACACCCATAGCGCGGCCGTCCGCACCGGTCGCAACACAGACGCATTCTGGGGGGAATGGCCTTGTCGATTTTCCAGCATCCGGCACAGCGCACGACACACCACGACATCACGGCCACCAGGGCCGCCGGCAACGGCACGGGGCCGGTCCTCTTCCGGCTCGCCGCCGCGCTCACGATCTTCCTTGCCCTGTGCGGCACGGCCCGGGCCGACCTGTACGACCTGAGCGTCAACACGATCAATTTCAGCTCCACCGTCAATTCCAGCGGCAATTTCACGGTCACCGTCCTGCTGGTCAACGCCTCCTCGACGTCCAACCCCGACGGCGGCGAAGGCACGTTCGACGTGCGCTACATCCTGACGCGGCCGGACTACACGAGCGTCTACCAGTACGACGACGACCTGTGGTTCCCCTCCGGAGGATTCCGCACCCAGAGCAAGACCTTTGCCATGACGACTCCCGGGCAGTACACGCTGACCGTCAAGACCTACCCGGTCAACGGCATGGAAACCGGCTGGACGGGCTCCTATTTCCGGTCCGTCACGCAGAGCAGGACCTACAAGGCCAACACGACCCTGACGGCATACGACGACTCCTTCCTTCCCGGTGAATCCGTCCAGCTCAAGGCGCTGTTGAAGTCCGGCTCGTCCGGCGTTTCCGGGCGCACGATCTCCTTCTCCGTTCCCGGCGCCTCGGGCACGGCGCAGACCAACAGCTCCGGCTATGCCTACAAGGTCCTGACTCCGTCCAGCGGCGGCACCATCTCCGTCAGCTTCGCGGGGGACAGCTCCTACAACTCGTCCTCGGACACCGCCGACCTGGACAAGGACAAGTTCGAGACGAACATGCTCTGCGGGTCTTCGCAGGGCACGGTGGGAGACACCGTGTCCCTGGGCGCGCAGCTCCGGATGATCGATGGCGGCGGGGACCTGCACAACATGTCGGGGGTCACGCTCTCCGCCAGCGCGGACGGCCACTCCGACACCGGCACGACGGACACGTACGGCTGGGCCGCCTTCCACATCACCTTCGACGAGTCGGGCTCCTACAGCTACACGGCGCGATACGACGGCGACTCCAACCACAAGAGCACGTCGTGCACCGGAGACGTGACCATCTCCGACCCGCCCGTGAACGCGGGCATCGTGTCCGTGTCCTTCGGCGACACCTCGGCGCGCGTCGGGCTGGAAGACGCCAGGCCCCGCGCGACGCTCCAGAACATCGGCAGCGTCTCGGCCTCCTTCAAGCTGCACCTCGAGGTGGTGGACCTGGACGACTCCGGGTCGTCCCCCACGGTCTATTCCAACCGGGTGGACCTGGGTCAGATCAGCCCCGGATCCTCCAGGACCTTCACCGGCTCCTGGACGCCGACGACCGGACACGAATACGTGGTCATCGCCACGGCCCTGGACAGCGGCGGGAACGACCTGGTCGGTTCCAGCTCCTACCCGCACGCCAAGAGCAGCTCCCGGTGCACCTTCGACGAGAACGAGGCCCCCGACCCGGCCTCGGCCCCCAGCCCCGCCAACGGCTCCACGGGCAACGCCCTCACGCCCACCCTGGCCTGGTCCGGCAGCGACCCCGACGGCGACGGCCTGACCTACAACGTCCATTTCGGCACCCTCTCGCCGCCGCCCCTGGTCTCCCAGGGCCAGGGCGGGCACAGCTGGACCGTCCAGAACGAACTGCAGCCCAACACCCGCTACTTCTGGCGCGTGGACAGCATGGACGACTCGTCCACCACCATGGGCACGGAGTGGTCCTTCTGGACCAAGGAGACCGACAACTACGAGGGCATGCTGTACATCGACATCGACGGTGCGAAATACGGCGTGCGCGAGGTGGAGAAAGGCGGCAGCTACAACTACGACACCATCCCGGTGAAGGTCTACGACGAGTCGGGCACGGTGATCACGGTCCCGGCCCAAGTCGCCGCCAGGCTCTTCGCCTGCGTCAAGACGCTGGACACGGTCAAGAACGACACCAACTACATGCTCGACGTCAACGCGAACCTCGCCGTGCAGGCGGGCTTCTCCATCCTCACCGCCGCCACCGAAACCGTGGCCGTGGACGCCGTCGGCCTCGGCTGGTCCGCCGTGACCCCCGAGGCCGTCATGGTGGACGCCCTGACCGGCGGGTCCCTGACCGCCACGGGCATCGTCGGCGCGGTCACGGACATCACCACCGTCACCATCACCCATGCCAGCGTCATGGAGATCGCCTACAAGGCCTTTTCCACTCAGAGGCTGCTCAAGAAGACGGCCCGATACATCATCGACAAGGCCGAAAACGACGGCCAGGTCACCCTGCAGCAACTCAAGCTCGCGCTCATCGCCAACGATTGCGCGCGGATTCTGGGCGACGTGGCGTTCGTCCTGTTCAGCATCGTCGACGAAAGCGCCAGCCTGACGGTGGACGGCGTCACCGAAGACCTCATGCAGATCAACCCCTACCTGTTTTTCCTGGGGCCGCTGTGGTCCGTGGAGCGCAAGGGCGAACAGGCGGGCGAGCTGTACGCCAGCATGGTGAAGACCTTCATCCATTTCCTCCCGCAGCTCGTCTCCGCCGCGCAGGACAACCTCTTCGAGCTCGTGGACGGGGCCGTGGGCCCTCCGGGCTATTTCTACGTCCCGGGCGGCCCCACCACCGTGGAGGCCAACACGCCCCCCGCGCCCACGTTCATCTTCAGCGCCGTGGAGGTCGAGGTCGGCGAACGGATCGACGTGGACGCCTCGCCGTCCCTGGATGCCGACGGGGACAGCCTGTCCTATTCCTGGAGCGTCGTCCCGCCCGAGGGCAGCTCCTGCACCATGCAGGGCGCGGGCTCCGTGGCGGCGTACTTCGTCCCGGACGTGGCCGGCACGTACCTGGTCACGCTGACCCTGAGCGACGGAACGGACTACATCTCCCTGAGCGGCAGCGCCTATGCGGGCAACGGCACCCCGCCCGTCCTCGAAATCTCCTCGCCGTCCTCCCAGACGACCGTGGACTACGACGTCTCCAGCCTGCTGGTGAGGGGCACGGCGTCCGACGCGGACGGCGACCTGGACGTGGTGCAGTACAGGATCCGCGGCGGCGCCTGGGTCTCCTTCAACGCCTCGGCGCAGTGGAGCTTCACCGCCACGAGCCTGGTCACCGGAGACAACCTCGTCGAGGTCCGCGCCCGGGACGACCGGGGCAACCTCAGCCCGACCGGCAGCGTGATCATCACCAGGCGGGACCAGAACCAGACGGGCACGAACTGCGAATACACGATCTCGCCCAGCGCCCTGAACGTCCCCGCGCAGGGCGGATCCTTCAGCGTCACCGTCGACGCCACGGACTCCTCCTGCGCCTGGGACGCCTCAAGCGCCCTGTCCTGGGCCTCCATCTCGCCGGACACCGGCAGCGGCGATGCCTCGCTGAGCGTCGCCGTGGACGAGAACACGTGGCAGCAGTCGCGGACGGGCACCATGGTCGTCGCCGGGCACCCCCTGACCCTGGTCCAGCAGCCCGCGACGCAGAACTGCACCTTCAGCATCGCCCCGGACAGGATCAACTTCCCCGCCGCCGGAGGCAACGCAACCGTGGCCGTCACGGCCTCGAGCCCGCTGTGTTCCTGGGTCTTCAACGGGGTCCCGTTCTGGGCCTCGATCATGCCCGCCAGCGGCTCGGGCAGCGGCCAGGCGATGGTCTCCG
>CAYUIN010000048.1:0-4032 GCA_964444695.1 uncultured Desulfocurvus sp. | reverse complement strand
GGTCTCCGTGGGCGGCCAGGACCTGACCCTGCACCAGGATGCCGATGGCCCCGGCGGGCGGTCCACGGTGCTCCCGGCGGTGCTGTCCCTGCTGCTGAACAGCACCAACTCCACCAGGACCCTGTACTGGGAATCCTTCGACCAGGACCTGTTCAGCAAGATAATCAGCGCCAACAGGACCACGCAATGCGACCTGGGCGTGGCCGACGGCCACATCCGCGCCAAGGTCTACGACACTTCGGACAAATGGTACTGCTACGCCCAGAGCCCGGGGTTCCAGGCCATCACCGGCGCGAAGGACTTCTTCATCTCGCTCAGGGTCAACCCGATATCCACGGACTGGGGGCAGTACCCGGCCGTCTATTTCGTCCCGCAGACCTATACCGGGCCGGACGACCTCTACGACGCGGAAGTGGCGAAGAAGATATTGAGCATCGCCATGGTCTGGGCGGACTCGATCTACGACAAGATGCAGTTCCGATACTTCGGGTCCGCCATCTACACGAACACGATCCCGGCGAAGAATGAATGGTACACCGTCGAGATTCAGTACCATGCCGCAACCGCCCAGGGCAGCGTCCGCATCCTGCGGGCCAACGGAAGCACCTTCTTTGAGCGAAGCGGCCTGGACTTCTCGGCCATGGGAACCCTGAACAGGGTGCTCGTCGGGCAATACGACGGCACCGTCCGCTACGGCGATTCCGCCGAAATCTACGTGGACGACATCCTCGTGCAGCAACGATAGGCCGACGACGCCGGAACGCGACACGCCGCAACGCCCGCAGCGCCCCGCAGCGCCGCGGGCGTTCGCGTCCCGGGGCCCGGCCGCGGTTGGAGCCCTGATCAATCGCCTTTCCAATCAGACAGTTGCGGCCCTGCCCGGCCTTGGGGCCACAGCCTTTTTTGAATTGCGTTGCGCCAAAACGTCACCCTGTGCTATAGGTTGTCCTGATTCTTCGAAGACGGACCGGGAGCCAGGAGCGGACACTGTGCGCAGCAAAAAGGAACAGGGCAGGGACAGGAAGGACATCCTCATCTTCCTTGGTGTCTTCGTGCCCCTGGTGTCCACCTCCGCGCTGGTCCTGTACCTGCTGTGGAGCAACAACTTCGACAACCAGTTCCAGCTCATAGAGGCCAACGAGCGGCTGACCGTGGACCAGAGCGTGCGCACCGCCAAACACGAGCTGTCGCACCTGGCGTCCGACCTGCAAATCCTTGCCAACCACGTGGAATTGCGCCGCTTCATGCAATCCGGCGGCGTCGAGAACCGACGCGAGTTCGAAAGCGAGCTGCGCTCCTTCGGCAACATCAACCGCTACTACGACCAGATCCGCGTCATGGACGCGCACGGGATGGAGCTGATCCGGCTGAACAACACCGCCACGGGGATGACCCCCGTGCCCCGGGAGGAACTCCAGGACAAGTCCTCCCGCTACTATTTCCGCGACGTGATCCCCCTGAGCCCGGGGAACATCTACGTCTCGCCCCTGGACCTGAACGTGGAGCACGGCCAGATCGAGCGGCCCCTCAAGCCGATGCTGCGCGTGGCCACCACGCTGACGGACACCTCGGGCCGCAAGCGGGGGGTGCTGGTCCTGAACTACCTGGGCCAGCGGCTGCTGGACGTGGTCTCCGAGGTCCACCACCGCTTCGGCAGCCAGGCGATGTTGCTCAACGACGACGGCTACTGGCTGCTCTCCCCGTCCAAGGACCAGGAATGGGCCTTCATGTATCCCGAGCGGCGCGGGCTGACCTTCGCCCGGCAGCACCCGGCGGAATGGGCGGAGATCGGCAGCCGCGAGTCCGGCCAGTTCCGCACGTCCGCGGGGATGTACACCTACGCCACGCTGGGCATGCCCCGGCCCGGTCCGGGCGTGAGCGTGACCTCCTCGGCCCGGCTGCGCTGGAAGCTGATTTCCTTCCTGCCCCGCTCGGAATACGCCGAAATGGGCCACGAGCAGGCCCGGCAATACTGGATCGTGCTGGTCTTCATGACCATGGCGGCGCTGATGGCGGCGAACTCGCGCGTGCAGTCCCGGCGGATGCGCCGGGCCGCGGTGGAGGAACTGCGCAGCCGCGAGGAGCGCTTCCGGGGCCTGGTGGAGAACACCCGCGACTGGGTCTGGGAAATGACCCCGGATGGCGTGTTCACCTACTCCAACCCGCAGGTGCAGAGCATCGTGGGCTATCCGCCCGGGCAGATCGTGGGCAAGAACCTGGCCACCATCCTGGACCCCGGCGAGGAGCAGGCCTCGTTGCGCGAGTGGGAGGCCTTCCTGGCCGACCCCGGGCCCATCGTGAACTGGGAGCACCGCGTGCGGCACCGCGACGGCTGGACCGTGTACCTGGAAAGCAACGGCGCGCCCGTGCTGGGCAGCCGGGGCGAGCTGCTGGGCTTCATGGGCATCGACCGCGACGTGACGGACCGCAGGCGGACCCAGCTGGCCCTGCGCAAGGCCCAGGAGCGGGCCGAGGCGGCCAACAAGGCCAAGGGCAGCTTCCTGGCCCGCATGAGCCACGAGATCCGCACGCCCATGAACGCCATCGTCGGCATGACCCACCTGCTGCTGCGCACGCGCCTGGACACCAAGCAGGCGGACTACGCCCACAAGGTCGAGTCCGCGGCCTCCTCGCTGCTGGGCATCATCAACGACATCCTGGACTTCTCCAAGATCGAGGCCGGGCGGCTGACCATCGAGTCCGTGCCCTTCGACCTGGACACGGTGCTGCAGAACCTGTCCTCGCTGCTCTCGTTGCAGGCCGAGGAAAAGGAGCTGGAATTCCTGCTGAACGTGCACCCGGACGTGCCGCGCAGGCTGGTGGGCGACCCGCTGCGCCTGGGCCAGGTGCTGATCAACCTGGCGGGCAACTCCATGAAGTTCACCAAGCACGGGGAGATCATCGTCGCCGTCGCGGTGGAACGCCAGGGCAGCAACGACGCCCAGCTGCGCTTCACGGTCACGGACACCGGCATCGGCATGAGCCCGGAGCAGCTGGACAAGCTGTTCAAGCCCTTCTCCCAGGCCGACGAGTCCACCACCCGCCAGTACGGCGGCACGGGCCTGGGCCTGGCCATCTGCGCCCGGCTGGTGGAGATGATGGAAGGCTCCATCGAGGTCCAGAGCACCCCGGGCGAGGGCAGCCGGTTCAGCTTCACGGCGCGCTTCGGCCTGCCGGACTCCCAGACGGTGGCCCCGAGCCGGGCGAAGTCCTTCAACAACATCAGCGCGCTCGTCGTGGACGACAACCAGTCCGCCCGCGAGATCCTGTGCAGCATGCTGGAAGGCTTCGGGGTTCCCTGCCAGGTGGCGGCCTCCTGCGCCGAAGCCTGCGAGGCCATGGACCCGAGCCTGGGCGCCGCCCGGCACGACGTGGTGATCATGGACTGGCGGATGCCCGAGACCAGCGGCACGCAGTGCGTGCGCAAGCTGCGCAGGCTGCTGACCCCCGGCACCATGCCCAAGATCGTGATGCTCACGGCCTACAGCCGCGACGAAGTCCGCGCCGAGGCCCAGGCCGCGGAGGTGGACGCCTTCCTGGTCAAGCCCGTGAGCGGCTCCACGCTGTACAACACCCTGGCCGAGGTGCTGCGCCAGGGCGCGCCCGACGACGCGCCGCCCCGCCCGGCCCTGCGCAAGCGCCCCAAGAGGATGCCCGGCCTGCGCCTGCTGCTGGCCGAGGACAACGAGATCAACCGCGAGCTGGCCGTGGAACTGCTGCGCGACGTGGGCATCGAGCCGGTGACGGCGCCCGACGGCCTGGAGGCATTGGCCCGGGCCCGCGAGGGCGCCTTCGACATCATCCTGATGGACATCGAGATGCCGCGCATGGACGGGCTGCGCGCCACGCGCGAGATCCGCGCCCTGCCCGGGCACGCGACCACGCCGATCATCGCCCTCACGGCCCACGCCATGTCCGAGCACCGGACCCAGGTGGAGGAGGCGGGCATGAACGACCACCTGTCCAAGCCCTTCGACCCGGACCAGCTGTACGAAATGATCGCCCGCCACGTCCCGGCGGCCCGCAGCGGGC
>CAYUIN010000047.1:0-9920 GCA_964444695.1 uncultured Desulfocurvus sp. | reverse complement strand
TGCGGCGCGGGCACCGGCGGCGAATACAGGTAGCCCTGGCCCAGGGTGCAGCCGTGGCCGCGCAAGAAGCGCATCTGCTCCGCCGTCTCCACGCCCTCGCCCACGACCTCGATGCCCAGGTTCGCCGCCAGGGACAGGATGGTCCGCACCAGCGTCGCCCCGTCGCTCTCCTCCGTGCCGATGTCCGCCACGAAGCTGCGGTCGATCTTGATGGTCGTGAACGGCAGGCGCCGCAGGTAGGACAACGAGGAGTACCCCGTCCCGAAATCGTCCAGGCTGAGGCGCACGCCCATGCGGTGGATGTCCTGCACCCGGCCCAGGATCTCGTCCAGGTTCTGCATCAGCGAGGTTTCGGTGATCTCCAGCTCCAGCAGCGCCGCCGGGAACCCCGTGCGATCCAGGACCCCGGCCACCACCTGCGGCAGGTCCGGGCGCATGAAATGCTGGGCCGAGAGGTTCACGCCCAGGCGCAGCCCGGGGAACCCGGCCTCGTGCATGGCCCGCACCTCGCGGCAGGCCCGCTCCAGGACGATGTGGTCCAGGCGCACGATGAGCCCGCTCTCCTCGGCCAGGGGGATGAAGTCCGCGGGCGGGACCACGGTGCCGTCGGGCCGCACCCGGCGCACCAGGGCCTCCACCCCGTCCACCCCGCCGCCGTCCAGGCGCACCTGGGGCTGGAAATGGACCACGAAATCCTCGCGGTCCAATGCCTCGCGCAGTTCGGATTCCAGGGCCAGGCGGCGGCGCATGGCCTCGTTCAGCTCCGGCGCGAACAGGGCGTGGGTGTTGGCCCCGCCCTCCTTGGCCTTGAACATCGCCAGGTCCGCATTCTGGGCGTGCAGCTCCGGGTCCGCCCCGCCGTGCAGCGGGAACACGGATACGCCCACCGAGACCCCGAGGTAGATGTCGCGCCCCTCGAACCGGAACGGCGCGGCAAAGGCGTCGTTGATGATCTCGGCCGTGCCCTCCAGGGCCTGCACGCCCTGGGCGTTGTCCACCACCACCATGAACTCGTCGCCGCCGATGCGGGCCACGGTGTCCGTGCTGCGCAGGACCTCCGTCAGCCGCTCGGCCACCAGGCAGAGCATCGCGTCGCCCTGCTGATGGCCCAGGCTGTCGTTGACGCGCTTGAAGTCGTCCAGGTCCAGCATGAACAGGCCCACCAGCGTGCCCCTGCCCTCGGCCTCGACCCGCTGCGCCGCCTCCGTGAAGCGGATCGCCGCCAGGCGCCGGTTGGGCAGCCCGGTCAGCTCGTCGTGCATGGCCAGGTGCTCCAGGCGGCTCTGGGCCTGCTTGCGGTCGGTGATGTCCAGCACGGAGGCCACCAGCTGGTCCGAACCGGGCACCTGGGCCACGGTCATGGACACGTCGCGGTAGCCGCCCCGGGCGTCGCGCATCCGGGCCTCGTAGTTGCGCGGGGCCGCGCCCCCCTTGCGCCGGGCGTAGTTGAACTGCATCACCCGGGACAGGTCGTCGGGATGCACGAATTCCGCCCAGCCCAGGCGGCCCTCCACCTCCTCGCGCGGCAGGCCGACCAGGCTCGCGAACTCGCTGTTGGCCAGGGAGATGGTCATGTCCGGCTCCACCAGCACCGTGCCCGTCCCGGTGTTCATGAACACCGTGCGGTAGCGCTCCTCCACGCGGGCCAGCGTCTCGCGGACCTCGGACAGCTCCGACAGGTCCAGGAAGGATTCCAGCAGAAATTCCCGCCCGCCCTGCTCGATGCGCGCCACGGACTTGAGGATCGGCATCACGCTGCCGTCGGCGCGCATCAGCGTGCGCATGGCCACCTCGCCGGGCTGGCCCAGGTCCGTGATCGGGCAGGCGCCCTGCTTGTTCAGGCACAACAGCCCGTGGCACAGCTTGCCCAGGACCTCGTCGCGCTCCCGGCCCGCCATGGCCAGGGCGTAGGAGTTGATGTCCACCACCTCGTGGGTCCGGGCGTCCACGATCAGCACACCGGCCTGCAACGAGTCCATCATGCTGTGCAGGAACTGGCCCTTCTCGCGCAGCTCGCGAAGCAGGGCGGCGATGCCCGAGGCCAGCTCGGACAACTCGTCGCGCCCCGGCAGGGAGACCTCGAACCCCGCGTCCGGATAGCGGCTGACGTGCCGGACCTGGTCGATGAGCCCGCCCAGGCGCGAGACCACCCGCGACTCCAGCAGCAGCAGCATCACCACGCACAACAGGCCCCCGGCCAGCACCGTGGCCAGCAGGTGGTAGCGCAGCGAGGTCTGGCCCAGGGCGTGGATGTCCCGGGGCAGGGTCACGGCCAGGGCCGCCACGGGCGCGGCGTCCATGCCGCGCAGCAACACCGCCTGGTGCACCGTCTTCTCCTGGATCTGGATCACGCCCCGGCCCGCGTCCACCCAGCCCTCGAACAGCGGCGAGACCCATTGCGGCATCTCCCCGCGCGGCGTGTACAGGGCCAGCTCCAGGCTGATGCGCGCGGCCCAGTCCGCCAGGCGCGCGGCGTCCAGCCTGCGGGCCATGAGCAGCACGCCCCGCGCCGGGCCCGAGCCGTCGCTGCGCAGCACCGGGCGCACGGAGACCAGCAGCGGCCCGGACGCGTCCGACACCAGGCCGGACGTCCCGCCCTGCTCGCCCTCGTGCAGGGCCAGCGTGGGCGCGCTCTGCAACAGCCGCAACAAGCCCTCGGGAATCGGCGCGAACTCCTCGCTCTCCAGGTCGAAGCCCCGGCCCCAGGCCAGGCTGCCGTCCCGGCGCACAAAGAGCATCGCCACCAGCCCCTGCTGGACGAATGTATCAGGCAACAGGTTGGATTCTATGTACTTGCTGTCCGGCGCCTGCATGAACTCGTAGGTGTCGTCCCACAGGGCCCAATCGACGTTGAAACCGTGCAGCGCGGCGAGGTCCGCGTCCAGCGCGCGCTGGGCGCGCTGCGCGTTGCGATCCAGCTGCTGGCGCTCCAGCAGCTCGAAGCTGTGCTCGTAGATGGTGTACGCCCCGAACAATGAAGCGCCAACCAGCAACAGGAAGGTGGCCAGAACGATGCCAGTGATGGTCGTGCGGATGGTCATTGCACTCGTGCCCATGCTGCGCCCCCGGCGGCGCAAGGCCCGGGATGCATACCCGGGAGTGCCAGTATACTGCAAGCCCCGGTTGCGCACCACGGAAATATTCCTTGGTCCCGCCGCCTCTCCCGGGCCGGAAAATCCGCGCCGCCTTGCCAAAGCATCCGCTTCATGCCACCGTGCCCCCCTGCGCCGGACACCCGGCGACGCCACACCACACACAAGGAGACACCCGATGCTGACCTGCAGCGCCAAGCACATCCTGGTACCCACGGAACAGGCCTGCCTCGAGCTCAAGGAAAAAATCGAGCAGGGCGCCGAATTCGAAGCCATGGCCCGCGAACACTCCAAGTGCCCCTCCGGCCGCCAGGGCGGCGACCTGGGCACCTTCCGCCCGGGCATGATGGTCGAAGCCTTCGACAAGGTCTGCTTCACCGAAGAGGTGGGCAAGGTCCACGGCCCCATCCGCACCCAGTTCGGCTACCACCTGATCCTGATCACCGAACGCAGCGGACAGGCCGAATAGCCCCACCGCACCGCACACCAAAAAGGCCCCGGCCGGATCGCTCCGGCCGGGGCCTCTTGCATGGTCCAGGGGCGCCTACCGGCCCAATTCCAGGTCGATGTCGATCATCTCCCGGGCGCGGGCCAGGGCCGTCTCCTCCGTGCTGCCCGCGGCGGGCACGTGCCGGACCACGTTGCCGCACTCGTCCTGCATCTCCACCGCAAAGTTGGAACAGTAGTTCCCCACCGGATGCAACCGGATCGTATAGCCCTTGTATTCACGGGTCAGGATCATGTCCTGCATATCGCTGCCTCCTTGCTTCATACCCCCTAAAATAACACCTCCCCACCCCCGCGGCAATCCTGCGCCGGGCGATGGGTGGTCATGGGCGCGGGCGGGAAGACCGGCCGGGGGATCGGTCATGGGCTCGGGCTCGTTTGCCTCCGGCGGCTTAAGGGCTTTCGCCCTTAAGAATCCCGAGATGGGCGGCCTGCGGCGTCGCTCGGGATGACGAGCCCGGCTTAGCCGGTCGTGCAGACCGAGCGACGCCGCAGGCCGCCCGCTCGGGATTCTTAAGGGCAAAAGCCCTTAAGCCGCCGGAGGCCCCTGCCCGAGCCCATGACCGAGCCCACCGCCGTCAACAGCTGGCGATGAGCGCCTTGGCCTGGTCCGGGGGCAGGGGGCGACCCAGGTGGTAGCCCTGGACGCAGGTGCAGCCGATGTCGCGCACGGCGTCGAGCTGGGCGGCGTTCTCCACGCCTTCGGCCACCACGGACAGGCCCAGGGTCTGGGCCAGGGCCACGATGGAGCGGATGATTTCCAGGTTTTCGGGCTGGCCGTCCAGGCCCAGGACGAAGGAGTGGTCCACCTTGAGGGTGTCCACGGGGAAGCGCGAGAGGTAGGCCAGGGAGGAGTGCCCGGTGCCGAAGTCGTCGATGGCCAGGCCCACGCCCAGGCGTTTGAGGCGCCACAGGCGTTCCAGGGAGGCCAGCGGGTCTTCCATGACGGCGGTCTCCGTCAGTTCCAGGCGCAGGGCCTGCGGGGGCAGGCCGGTGGAGTCCAGGGCCTGGCGTACGGAGCGCACCACGCTGACCTGCGAGGCCTGCCGGGCCGAGAGGTTCACGGCCAGGACCAGGTCGCGGCAGGCGGGGATGGCTTCGCGCCAGGCGGCCATGGTGCGGCAGGCCTGGTGCAGGACCCATTCGCCCAGGGGCACGATGATCCCGGTCTCCTCGGCCACGGGGATGAACTGTGCGGGCGGGATGGCGCCGTGCTCGGGGTGGTCCCAGCGCAGCAGGGCCTCGAAGCCGCTCAGGCGCAGGTCGCGGGCGTCGAACACGGGCTGGAAGTGCAGGTGGAAGCTGCCGGTGGCCAGGGCCTGGGCCATGTCGTTTTCCAGGGTCATGGCCCGCACGGCCTGGTCGTGCATGGAGGAGTTGAAGACGCGGAACAGGCCCTTGCCCTGGCGCTTGGCCTGGTACATGGCGATGTCCGAGTCGCGCAGGATCTCCTCCGGCGAGCCGTAGCCGCCGGTGCGCAGCACGACGCCGACGCTGGCCCCCGAGTGGATCTCGTGCCCGTCCAGGCGCATGGGCCGGGTCAGGGCCTCCTGGATGCGGTGCACGATGTGGATCACCTGCTGGGGCTTGTCGAACTCTTCCAGGAGGATGGCGAATTCGTCGCCGCCCAGTCGGGACAGGGTGTCCACCTGGCGCAGGACGGGCTGGATGCGCCGGGCGGCCTCCATCAGCAGCAGGTCGCCGACCATGTGCCCGTGGCTGTCGTTGACCATCTTGAAGCGGTCCAGGTCGAGCATCAGCACGGCGTAGCGGTAGCCCTCGCGGCGCACGGCGCGGCGCATGGCGCGTTCCAGGCGGTCCATGAACAGCACGCGGTTGGGCAGCCCGGTGAGGCTGTCGTGCAGGGCCTGGTGGCGGATCTGTTCCTCGTAGTGCCTGCGTTCGATGGCCAGGGCCACCTGTTCGGAAACGGAGGTCAGCAGGGCCAGGTCCTTTTCGGTGTAGCCCCGGGGGTCGAAATAGTCCTGCACGGCCATCACGCCGATGACCTTGTCGCGGACCCTGAGCGGCACGCCGCACCAGACCTCGGCGGGTTCGCCGATGACGCGCATGGCGATCTGCTGCTGGCGGCTCAGGAGCATGGGCTCGCCGCTGGAATAGACGGCCAGGCACAGGCCGGCGCCCTCAAGCGAGCTGATGGCCACCGGCTCCCAGGGCAGGCCGTGGTGCGGGTCGCGGGCGTAGGCGAAGTCGATCTGGTCGTGCTGCTCGTCCACCAGGGCGATGAGGAAGTTCTCCGCGCCGATGTGGCGTTGCAGGATGTCGTGCACGGCGGCGTAGAGGTCGGGCAGGTCGTGGGTGGTGCTCACGGCGCTGGAGATGTCCAGCATGATGCGCATGGCGGCCTCGGCCTGCTTGCGCTCGGTGATGTCCGTGTGGGCGCCGGACATGCGCACCACGCGTCCGTCCGGCCCGCGCAGGCCGGCGCCCCGGCCCAGGATCCAGCGGTAGGAGCCGTCCTTGTGGCGCAGGCGGTATTCCACCTGGAAGTTGGGCGCCCGGCCCTCGGCGACGCGGGTGTTGGCGTCCATGATCAGCTCCCAGTCGTCGGGATGGATGCGGCTGCGCCAGGCCTCGATCTCGGCCTCGATCTCGTCGTCGCGGTAGCCGATGATCTCCTTCCAGCGCGGCGAGAAGTACATGGCGCCGCTGACCAGGTCCCAGTCCCAGATGCCGTCGTTGGCCCCGGTCAGGGCCAGGGCGTAGCGCTCCTCGCTTTGGCGCAGGGCCCGCTCGGCCTCCATGCGTTCGGAGATGTCGCGGATGCTCTCGATGGCGCCCACGGAGTTGCCCGCCTCGTCCAGCAGCCGCGAGGCCCTGGCCCAGACGTGGGCCCCGCGCCCGCCGTAGACCATGGGCACGAAGGTTTCGGCGTTGAGGGTCCGGCCGTCGCTCTCCACGTTGCGGTAGCGGGTGTCCACGGAGTCCGGGGCCTCGTCCAGCAGGTCGATGAGGCCCCTGCGCCGTTCTCCGTAGAAGGGCAGGGAATATTCCATGTCGCCCTTGCCGAGCATCCGCTCGCGCGGGGCGCCGGTCATGGCCGCTATGGCGCGGTTCCAGGCGATGATCCGGCCTTCGCGGTCCACGGCGAAGGTCGGGTCGGGCAAAAATTCGATGATGTCCAGGACCTGCTTCTGGGCGGTGGCGATCTCGTGGCGGGTGGTGCGCCGCCAGGAGTAGGCCCCGGCGCCCAGCAGCGCGGCCAGAAGGACCACGGCCAGCAGCCCGCGTTCCAGGCGCAGGCTCTCCAGGGTGGCGTCCACCTCCGTGTCCGGCGCGGACAGGGCCACGATGAGCCGCTCGCCGCCGATGGCCAGGGAGTCCCAGGCCGTGAGCCGGAAGCGGGGCCGCTCGCCCCGGGGCGCGGGCTGGGCGAAGGAGCCCGTGCCCGAGGGCTCCAGCAGCATCCGGCGGTCCAGGGTCGGCCCGGCGGCGCCCTGCTCGCGGGCGCGGTCCACGATGTTCGTGCCCACCAGGGCCGAGCGGGTGTCGAACAGCACGTTGCCCCGCCCGTCCAGGAGCAGCCCCCGGCCCTCGCGCCCGGAGCGCAGCAGGGCCACGTAGCGGTCGATGACGGGCTGCATGTCCACCACCACCACGAACAGCCCGGCGAAGCGGCCTTCCAGGCGCACGGGCAGCAGCACGCCCATGGCCCGCAGGTCGTCGCTGACGGCGAAGGGCGGCACGAAGACCCCCTCGCGGCGGGGGCGCAGCTGGTCCCAGTATTCGCCGCCCCACTGGATGCCCTGGACCTGGGCCGGGTAGCCCTTGTGCACGTAGTCCGAGGCGTGGGTGGCGAAGTAGACCGGGGTTTCCAGGAAGGCCAGGGCCAGCAGCGCGGGGATGCGCGACTCGGCCGTGCGGTAGAGGTTGATCATGGACTCTTCGTTGCGCTGGCCGCGCACGAATTCGGCCAGGGCGTGGTCGGCCACGATCTCGGTGGCGGCCAGGGCCGTGTCCAGGTGCTCCTGGATGGCCTGGCGGGCGAGCATCACCTGGCGGGCCTGCTGGTCGTTGAACAGGGCCTGCTGGCGGTGTTTGCTGCGGATGTCCAGCCATTGGCTGAGGGCGATGAACAGCACCAGGGCGCACAGCACGCCGGTGCCGTACGTCACGAGGAATCTCCGCTGGGCCTGGGAGAGCGAGGAGTTGAGCCGGGGGCTGGACATCGCGCTCAGGGTATTCCGTAAGCGAGGGGGAAATCAAGGCCGCCAAAAGACAAGGCCCGCCGGGCGGGGCGGGCCTTGGCCGCATCGGCGCGGGGTGCCGGGGGGGTTAGTCCCCGCCCTGGCAGATGTCCATGAACGTCTCGCCGCAGTAGGCCGCGAGGTTGAAGGCCGTGTAGTTGTTCTCGGGGTCTTCGGCGTAGCGGAAGCCGACCTTGGATTCGGGGTTGAACTCGGCCACGCAGTCGTTGGAGGTGCTGAAGTGGGGGCATTGGTTGTTGTTGCAGACCAGCAGCAGGCCCCAGCCCGTTTCGGGCGGGCCCAGCCAGGGCTGCAGGGTCGTGCCGCAGTGCGGGCAGGTGCGGGTCATGTCAATATCCATGCGCGTCTCCTTGGGATGCGGTGGAGGTTGGGACGGTCCGTCGCGCTGGGCGACAGGAGGCAGATAAGACCCTTGGCGCGTGTTGTCCAGTGCCCGTTGCGTCCCGGGCCGGGCGCGGGGCGGATCAGGGGGCCTGGCGGCGGCGTTTCTGGCGGGGGTTCAGGCCCCGCGCGTCCAGGCCCGCGCCCGCGTCGTACACGCCCACGACGTCGGCGATGACGCGCAGGCTGCGCGCCCGGCGGCTGTAGCGCAGGATGTTCAGGTAATCGGATTCGTAGCCGCCCTCGCCGCTCCAGCCCTCGCAGCGGTGCAGCACCAGTTCGCGCGTCAGGCACAGGCACAGCGGGTCCACGTTGCCGGGGCGCACCAGCTCGCGGCCGGGCGCGTCCTCGGGCAGGAAGGGCTTGTCGAAGGCGCGCGAGACGTCGATGCGCCCGACCAGCATGGCGGTGTTCGGATGCCGCAGGTAGGCCGTGAGGGCGCCGGGGGTCAGGGCGTTGTCGTCGTCCACGAAGAGCAGGCGGCTCCCGTGCGAGGCCGTGAGCAGCGCCTGGCGCACGGCGTTGCCGTAGTTGCCGTCGCGGGGCAGGTCGAAAAAGCGTACCCAGTCCGGCGGCGGCCCGCCGCCCGGGCCCACGCGCTCGCCGCGCACCCCGTCGAAGCCCACCAGCATCTCCAGCGCGCCCGGGGGCAGCGGGTCGCCGTGGGCGTCGCGGGCCGCGTCCAGGGCGGCGGCCACGCTGGCCATGGCCCCGGCCAGGGCCAGGGGCCGGTCGCCCCGGCTGGGCGTGATGATACTGAAAATAGGGCTCCTCGGCACCGCGTCCTCCTGGCCGGGATGTACATCGCGCGCCGCCCGCTGGCAACGCCGCGCGCCGCCGCGAACCGCCCCCGCCCGGGCCGGTTCGCGGGGCGCCGAAAATATCGCAGGGAAGTTGTTGACAGCCGCCGGGAAGGCGTCTATTAGTCCTCTTCCCAAGTGACGTAGGCCCGTAGCTCAGGGGGAGAGCACTACCTTGACACGGTAGGGGTCAGCAGTTCAAATCTGCTCGGGCCTACCACATTGTAGAAGACCGGGAGGCTACGGCCTCCCATTATTGTTTATGCGGCAGGGGCCGCCCCGCCACGGCGGGGCCGGTCCCCTGGCCCATGGCGTTGCAAGGAGTGAGGGACGTGGAAATCAACGTGGCCGGTGAATCGGTGCAGGCACAGCCCGGGCAGTCCCTGGGCGAGATCCTGCAGGGGCAGCTCTCCAAGAAGAAATTCAAGCAGGTCGTCGCCGCGCGTTGCGGCGGCGAGACTCTGGACCTGTTCAAGCCCGCTCCCGCCGACTGCACCGACCTCGAGCCCGTGTACGCCGACAGCCCCGAGGGCCTGGACGTCATCCGCCACAGCGCGGCGCACATCATGGCCGAGGCCGTGAAGAAGCTGTTCCCCCAGGCCAAGGTCACCATCGGCCCGGCCATCGAGAACGGCTTCTACTACGACTTCGACTACGAGCGCCCCTTCACCCCCGAGGACCTGGAGGCCATCGAGGCCGAGATGCGCCGCATCGTGGCCCAGGACCATCCGTTCAGCTGCCGCATCGCCACCAAGGCCGCCGCGGCCAAGCTGTTCACCGACCTCGGCGAGACCTACAAGACCGAGATCATGGACGACCTGGGCGGGGATCGCTTCAGCATCTACTCCCAGGGCGAGTTCGTGGACCTCTGCCGCGGCCCGCACGTCCCGTCGCTGGGGCGGCTCAAGGTC
>CAYUIN010000046.1:0-9969 GCA_964444695.1 uncultured Desulfocurvus sp. | reverse complement strand
CCAACCTGCCCATCACCGAACCCACCTCCAACATGGTGGTGGACATCGGCGGCGGCACCACCGAGGTGGCCGTCATCTCCCTGTCCGGCGTGGTCTATTCCAAGTCCGTGCGCGTGGGTGGGGACAAGATGGACGAGGCGATCATGCAGCACGTCAAGCGCAAGTACAACATGCTGATCGGCGAATCCACGGCCGAATCCATCAAGATCCAGGCCGGAAGCGCCTACCCGTCGGACAACGAGATCGAGATGTCCGTCAAGGGCCGCGACCTGGTCTCCGGCATCCCGCAGAACATCACCATCACCTCCGAGGAAGTGCGCAAGGCCATCTCCGAGCAGGTGGACGCCATCGTGCAGGCCTGCCGCATCGCCCTGGAGCAGACTCCGCCCGAGCTGGCCGCGGACATCGTCGACCGGGGCATCGTGCTCACCGGCGGCGGCGCGCTCCTCAAGGGCCTGGACCAGCTCCTGCGCGAGGAGACCGGCCTGCCCATCACCGTCGTCGACGACCCCCTCTCCACGGTCGTCCTGGGGTCCGGCAAGGCGCTGGACAACCTGGACGTGCTGAAGGAGGTCACGATAGACTAGGATGCGTTCCAAGAAGGCAATCGTCGCGATCTTCCTGCTCGCCCTGTTCCTGTACCTGAGCCTGTATGCCTGGAACGCCCGCACGGGAGTCCTCGACGATCTGGCCAGCCGTTCGGGGCTCGAGTTCGTCGGCCTGGTCGTCAAGCCCGGGCGCTGGACGGCGGACCAGACCCAGGGCCTGTGGAACCGCTACATCTATCTGCTGGGCCTGCGCCAGGAAAACGACGCCCTGCGCACCCGCCTGGACGACCTGACCCTGGAGCTGGCCAAGACCCGCGAACAAGCCGCCGAGGCCGAGCGCCTGCGGCGGTTTCTCTCGTTTTCCGCCCCGCAGGACTGGGACGCCGAGGGCGCGCGGATCATCGCCCAGCGCCTGGGCCCCAACGCCGTCCTGGACACCCTGGTGGTGGACAAGGGCTCCCTGTCCGGCTACGAGACCAACGCCCCGGTGGCCACGCCCGACGGCCTGGCGGGCCGCGTGCTGCGCGCCGGGCTCACGGTGTCCACCGTGCTTTTGATCACCGACCAGAACAGCAAGGTGCCCGTGCTCGGGCGCACCAACCGCACCACCGGCATCCTCACGGGCCAGGGCCCGGGCAAGCCGCTGGAGGTGCGCTACGTGCCGCTCAACGCCCCGGTGGACGAGGGCGAGATCCTGGTGACCTCGGGCCTGGCGCAGATCTTCCCCAAGGGCCTGCCAGTGGCCCGCGTGGTGTCCATCGAGCGCTCCGACATCTCCTTGTTCCTCACCGTGCGCGCCGAGCCGCTGGTCAACCTGCGCGACCTGGAGGAAGTCCTGCTGCTGCACAGGCAGGCCCCCGCAGAGGCGCCCGCCCCGTCGCCGGAACCCCGCGCCCCCGTCCAGGGGGCCAAGGCCGCGCCCGCCCAGGCCGCGCCGTAGGGGGACCGAGCCGTGCATCCCTTCGTCTGGTGGCTGCTCTTCACCCTGGCCGCGATCTGGTTGCAGCGGGCCCTGCCCGGTCTGGACGCCTTCGGCCCGGCGGTGGTGGTCTGCCTGCAGGAGCGCCGCCTGCGCCAACTGGCCTGGCTGCTGCCCGCCTGGATCCTGTTGCAGGAGGGCATGGGCAGCTCGGCTTTCGGGACCATGATCCTGTGGTACGCCGGGCTCATCGTGTTCTTCGTGCTGGGGCGCTGGCTGTTCGAGTCGCGCAACGCCATGTTCGTGTTCTTCATCGGCGTATTCATGGGTGCCTGGCATTTCTTCCTGCTGCGTTCCATGGCCGTGCTCCAGGGCCTCGTGGCCAACGACGAGCGGCTGATCTGGGAGGGCGTCCAGCAGGCCGTGGCCTTCCCCATCCTCTGGGCCCTGATCTACAACCTCTACGTGCGCCAGGTGCGACGTGACGACCCCGTTTGAGCCCGAAGGACAGACCTCCCCGACCACGGGGCTGTTGCTGCTGCAGGCGTGCATCTGGGGGTTGTTCTGCATCTTCGCCCTGCGGTTCTGGTACCTGCAGGTCTACAAGGGCGAGGAGTTCGCGGCCAAGGCCCGGGACAACCAGCTGCGCCAGGAGGCCATGTTCGCCCCGCGCGGCCTGGTGCGCGACAGCCGGGGCGAGCTGGTGGCCGTGAACGAGCCCGCCTACGCCCTGGGTCTGGTGCGCGAGGACGTGAAGGACATGGACGCCACCCTGGCCAAGGTGGCCGAGTGGACGGACATCCCCATCGAGGAGTTGCAGGAGCGCCTGAGCAAGGGCCGCAAGCGCGTCAAACCCTTCGAGCACCTGATCCTGGTGCCGGACCTGTCCTTCGGGCTGCTGGCCCAGATCGAGGCCAACGCCCTGTTCTGGCCGGGGCTGGAGATCGTGGTCCGGCCCAAGCGGCACTACCCGCAGGACGACCTGCTGGCGCACGTGCTGGGCTACGTGGCCGAGGCCAACGAAGAGGAGCTGGAAAAGGACTCCGGGCTGGCCCTGGGCGACGACATGGGCAAGGGCGGCCTGGAACTGGTGCTGGAAAGCCGCCTGCGCGGGGTCAAGGGCCTCAGGCAGGTGGAGGTGGACGCCACGGGACGGCGCCTGAACGAGACCGTGCTGCGCGAGCCCGCCGCCGGGGAGAACATCGCCCTGTCCATCGACCTCGGCCTGCAGCGCCGCTGCGCCGAGCAGCTCCAGGGCCAGGCCGGGGCCATCGTGGTCATGGACCCGGACACCGGCAAGCTGCTGGCCTTCGTCAGCCAGCCGAGCTTCGACGCCAACCTCTTCGTCAGCGGCCTGTCCCAGGAGCAGTGGGCCGGGCTTCGCGACGACCCCATGCACCCGCTGCAGAACCGCGTCATCCAGAGCATGTTCCCGCCCGGATCGGTGTACAAGCTGGTGGTGGGCGCGGCCGGGCTGGAGGACGGCATCAACCCCAACGAGACCGTGTACTGCTCCGGCCAGGTCCAGCTCGGGCGGCGCGTGTTCCGCTGCTGGAAGAAGCACGGCCACGGCCGGGTCAACTACCAGCAGGCCCAGGTCCAGTCCTGCGACGTGTATTTCTATGAGCTGGGCGACCGGCTCAAGGTGGACAAGATGGCCTCCTTCGCCAAGGCCTGCGGCTTCGGCAGCCGCACGGGCATCGACCTGCCCCACGAGAAGTCCGGCCTGGTGCCCACGCCGGAATGGAAGCGCAAGCGCTTCGGCGAGCCCTGGGTCGGCGGCGACAACCTGAACATGTCCATCGGCCAGGGCTTCAACCTGGTGACTCCGCTGCAGGTCACGCGTTTCGTGTCCGCACTGCTCAACGGCGGCACGCTGTACAAGCCGCTGCTGTTGGCCGACCAGCAGCCCGAGGAGCAGTCCCGGCTGCCCATGAGCGACGCCACCCGGCGGATGATCGTGGACGCCATGGTCGAGACCGTGAAGAGCGGCACGGCCAGGCGCCTGTACCGCAAGGACGCCGTCATCGGCGGCAAGACCGGCACGGCCCAGGTGGTGCGGCTCAAGCTCAAGGAAGGCGAGGAGCGCCAGAAGACCGAGGAGATGGAATACTGGGAGCGCGACCACGCCTGGCTGGCCTCCTTCGGCGAGAAGGACGGGCGGCGCTACGTGGCGGTGTGCATGATCGAGCACGGCGGCCACGGCGGCTCCGCGGCCGGGCCCATGCTCCGCGAGGTCTACGACTACCTGTTCTCGGAGGACCGCCAGTGAGCCCCATCGACCGCCGCATGCTGTACCACATCAACTGGTCGCTCATCGGCCTGTCCATCCTGCTGTTCGCCGTGGGCGTCATGAACCTGTACTCGGCCAGCGGCTTCCGCATCGAGACCGGGCAGGCCATCAACCCCTTCTACCAGAAGCAGATGGTCTGGGGGCTGATCGGCATCGGCGGGATGCTGGTCTTCCTGTTTTTCGACTACCGGCACCTGAAGACCCTGGCCTGGCCGGTGTTCGTGCTGACGGTGGTCCTTCTCTTGTGCGTGCCGGTGTTCGGCAAGACGATCTACGGCGCGCGCCGCTGGCTGGACCTGGGGTTCTTCAACTTCCAGCCCTCGGAGCTGGCCAAGATCAGCATCCTGCTCATCGGGGCCAAGCTGCTCTCGCGCGGGGCGCAGCCCATGGGCTGGGGCGAGCTGGCCATGGTGGTCCTGGTGGGGATGGTGCCCGCCGGGCTGATCGTGCTCCAGCCGGACCTGGGCTCGGGCCTGTCCGTGCTGCTCCTGCTGGGCGGGATGATCCTCTACCGGGGGCTGCGAAAAAGCGTGCTCAAGCCGCTGCTGATCCTCGGCCCGCTGCTGCTGCCGCTGTCCTGGTTCTTCCTGCACGACTACCAGAAACGGAGGATCATGACCTTCCTGGACCCGTCCAGCGACCCGCTGGGTTCGGGCTACCACATCAACCAGTCGCAGATCGCCATCGGCTCGGGGCAGATCTGGGGCAAGGGCTTTTTGGCGGGCACGCAGAGCCAGCTCCGCTTCCTGCCGGAGAAGCACACCGACTTCGCCATCGCCGTGTTCGGCGAGGAATGGGGCTTCATCGGCGCCATAATTTTGCTTTCACTTTTCTGCCTGTTTCTGTATCAAATCTTCGTCACGGCAAGTGAGGCGAAAGACCGCTTCGGCAGCTATCTCGCGGCCGGAGTGTTCTTTTATTTCTTCTGGCAGATACTCATCAACATGGGCATGGTCCTGGGACTCATGCCCGTGGTCGGCATCCCCCTGCCGTTCATCAGCTACGGCGGCAGCGCGATGGTCGTGAACCTGTGCCTGGTGGGCGTTGTCATCAACGTCTCCATGCGCCGCTTCGTCTTCAAGCGGTCCTAGCCAGGCCCCGCCCCGGCCCGGCGGCCCCGCGCCGCCCTGCCCCGGCCCACGACGCCCTCCCTTCCCACGGCGACAAAGGAGCAAGACACAATGGCACGCGACGAAATCAACGCCTTCCTCGGAACGGGAACGTCCTACCAGGGCAAGCTCGACTTCCAGGGCTCGGTGCGCATCGACGGCAACTTCAAGGGCGAGGTCTCCTCGCAGGGCACGCTGGTCATCGGCAAGGACGCCAACGTCCAGGGCACGGTCAACGTCGGGCAGCTGATCATCAGCGGCAAGCTCGAAGGCGAGATCGTGGCCAAGGAGAAAATCGTCCTGCACAAGACCGCGAACATCGTGGGCAGCCTGAACACCCCGGTGCTGGTCATCGAGGAGGGCGCCGTGGTCGAAGGCCAGATCACCATGGGCACCAAGGCCGCCAAATCCGCCGCTCCCAAGGCTCCGACCCCCGCCCCCGGACCCGCCGCGGCAGATAGTGCAACAAGTAACAAGCCTGTCTCCGAAGGCCAGAAATCCGGCCTTTTCAAATAGCTTTTTCCAACGTTTTCAGCTCTTTGCCCCCCCTGTCCCAAGGCACCCCCCCGGGGAAAAAGTCTTTGACAGGGGGGTTGAAATCAGCTAAGTCCCGTTTGACTTTGCTCAATAATTCACAACCTCCGCGAGGGCGAGTATGATTGATCTTGACTCCACCATTTTCGTGCAGTTCTTGAACTTCGTCATCACGCTCTTTGTGCTGAATTTCCTTCTGGTTGATCCGATCCGGAAGATCATCAAGCAGCGCAAGGACCTGATGGGCGGCATGGTGGGCGACACCGAGAAGTTCGTCGCCGATGCCGAAGGGAAGCTCGCGAACTATCACAAGGCCCTGGATGCGGCCCGCATCGAGGGTTCCGACAAGCGTTCCGCCCTCAAGGAAGCCGGCTCCGCCCAGGAGAAGGACATCCTGTCCGCCGCCGGGCAGGACGCCGCCGAGGTGCTGCGCACGGAGCGCGCCGCCGTGGAAGCGGAAACCGGCAGCGCCATGTCCGACCTCAAAGGACAGGTGGACGCCCTGGCGGGCAAGGTCGTGGCGAAGGTGCTCGGCTAGCGAGTCCCAAGACGAAACCCGGTCAGGCCGGGTTTCGTCTTGTCATATTTATGGTCACCCATTGGCTGGATAAGGAGGGTTCCCCGTTGACAGTCCTCAAACGACTCGTACCCGCAGCGCTCATCGTGCTGGCAACCGCCGCCGTCGCCTTCGCTTCCGAAGGCGGAGGCCATGGCGGTGCCACGAACGAAAGCGCGTTCACGACCATCATGCGCGTCGTGAACTTCATCATCTTCGTCGGCATCATCTACAAGTTTGCCGGCAAGAAGATCGCCGAGGCCTTCGGTGGCCGCCGCAAGCAGATCGAGACGCAGCTTTCGGACCTCGAGTCCCGCAAGAAGAGCGCCGCGCAGAAGCTTGCCGAGGTCGAGCAGAGCATCGCCAACATCAACGCCGAACGCGAGAAGATCCTCGCCGACTGCGTTGCCCAGGGCGAGTCCCTCAAGGCGGGGATCATCGAATCCGCCAACGCCGCCGCCGAGCGCATCAAGGAGCAGGCCAAGATGACGGCCGCCAACGAGCGCAAGGCCGCCCTCAAGGAGATTCGGGCCGAGGTGGCCGAAATGGTCGTTGCAGCCGCCGAGAAGGCCCTGGCCGGCAAGCTTTCCGCCGCCGACCACGACAAGCTCATCAACGACTACTTAGAAAAGGTGGTGCTCAATTGACGGCCGACATCGTTGCACGCAGATACGCCAAGGCGCTGTTCTCCATCGGACAGGCCCAGGGCGACGCCGAACTCGAGGCGTACGGCAAGGATCTGGCCGCCATCGCCGAGGTGCTGAACGGCAACGCGGAGCTTGTGAAGGTCTTCCGCAATCCCATTTTCAGCATCGAGGCGAAGAAGGCCATCGTGGGCCAGATTCTGGAGAAGCTCTCCCCTGGCCAAACCATCAAGAACTTCTGCTTCCTTCTCGCGGACAAGCAACGCCTGGCGTGGCTGCCCGAGATCGAGGCATATTACGGAGTCCTGCTCGACCAGGCCAAGGGCGTCGTGCGGGGAGAGCTGGTAACGGCTGTCGAGCTGCCGGATGCCAAGCAGGAAGCGGTCAAGAAGCAGCTCGCCGACCAGCTGGGCAAGGAGCTGATTCTCGACTTCTCCGCCGATGCCGACATTCTCGGCGGCGTCGTGCTCAAGGTAGGGGACAAGATTTTGGACGCGAGCTTGCGTGCTCAGCTGAACGCAATGAAAGAACAGATCAAAAGGGGTGAGTAGGCGATGCAGATCAAAGCTGAAGAAATTTCCAAAATCATTGAGGATTCGATTCAAAATTACGAATCCAAGGTGGAGATGTCGGAGACCGGTACGGTCCTGTACGTCGGCGACGGCATCGCCCGCGTCCATGGCGTGGAGAACGTCATGGCCATGGAGCTGCTGGAGTTCCCCGGCGGCCTGTTGGGCATGGCGCTGAACCTCGAAGAGGACAACGTCGGCGTGGCCCTTCTGGGCGACGACACCGGCATCAAGGAAGGCGACCCGGTCAAGCGTACCGGCCAGATCTTCTCCGTGCCGGTGGGCGATGCGGTCATGGGCCGCGTCATCAACCCCCTGGGCCAGCCCATCGACGGCCTGGGCGCCATCGACAGCAAGGACGTCCGTCCCGTGGAGCTCAAGGCCCCCGGCATCATCGCCCGTAAGTCGGTCCACGAGCCGATGTACACGGGCCTGAAGGCCATCGACGCCATGACCCCCATCGGCCGCGGCCAGCGCGAGCTGATCATCGGCGACCGTCAGACCGGCAAGACCGCCGTCTGCATCGACGCCATCCTGGCGCAGAAAGACTCCGATGTGCACTGCATCTACGTCGCCGTCGGCCAGAAAAAGGCCTCCGTGGCCCTGGTCGCCGACGTGCTCAAGAAGTACGGCGCCATGGAGTACACCACGATCATCTCGGCCACCGCGTCCGAGCCCGCGCCGCTGCAGTTCATCGCCGCGTACACCGGTGCCACCATCGGTGAGTTCTACCGCGACAACGGCAAGCACGCGCTGATCATCTACGACGACCTGTCCAAGCAGGCCGTGGCCTACCGCCAGATGTCCCTGCTGCTGCGCCGCCCCCCCGGACGCGAGGCGTTCCCGGGCGACGTGTTCTACCTCCACTCCCGCCTGCTGGAGCGCGCGGCCAAGATGTCCGATGACAAGGGCGCCGGTTCCCTGACCGCCCTGCCCATCATCGAGACCCAGGCCGGCGACGTGTCCGCGTACATCCCGACCAACGTCATCTCCATCACGGACGGCCAGGTGTACCTGGAGCCGAACCTGTTCAACGCGGGCGTGCGCCCCGCGATCAACGTCGGCCTCTCGGTCTCCCGAGTCGGCGGCGCGGCCCAGATCAAGGCCATGAAGCAGGTTGCCGGTACCATGCGTCTGGACATGGCCCAGTACCGCGAGCTGGCTGCCTTCGCGCAGTTCGGCTCCGACCTGGACAAGGCCACCAAGGCCAAGCTGGATCGTGGCGCCCGTCTGGTGGAACTGCTCAAGCAGCCCCAGTACAAGCCGCAGCCGGTGCAGGAGCAGGTCGCTTCCATGTTCGCCGCCACCCGCGGCTACATGGATGACGTCGCCGTCGAGGACGTCCGCCGCTTCGAGGCGGAGTTCTTCGAGTTCATGCGCAACGCCAAGGCCGACGTGCTCGCCGCTATCAAGGATAAGGCCAAGATCGACGACGACGTCGAGGCCCGCCTGCGCGCGGCCATCGACGAGTTCAAGAAGACCTTCCAGGCCTAGTAACCCGCGAAGGAGGATGAACCATGCCTTCGCTGAAGGATGTTCAATTAAAGATAGTCGGCGTCAAGAAAACCAAGCAGATCACCAAGGCCATGAACATGGTGGCCTCGGCGAAGCTCCGCAACGCCCAGAGCCGCATCGAGCGGTTCAGGCCCTACGCGGACAAGTTCTACGGAATGCTTGGTGATCTGGCCGGTCGCGCGGACGGGGAAGCACATCCCCTGCTCGCCGTGCGGGAGGAGATCAAAACCTCCGCCATCGTGCTGGTCACTTCCGACCGCGGCCTGTGCGGCAGCTTCAACGGCAACCTGATCAAGGCCGCCACCAAGCTCGCCGCCACCAAGAAGGCCGAGGGCAAGGAAGTCAAGTTCTACTGCGTCGGCAAGAAGGGCCGCGACGCCATCCGCAAGATGGAGTCCTACGAGATCGTGATGCAGAAGGTGGGCGAGCTGAACAGCTTCGACTTCACCCTGGCCAACGAGGTCGGGATGGAAGTCATCCGCGCCTACCTCTCCGGCGAGCTCGACGAGGTGACCCTGGTGTACGGCGAGTTCGTAAGCATGGCCAAGCAGGAGCCGATGACTCTGCCGATCCTGCCCATCGCCAAGGCCGAGGCCGAAGGCTCCGAGGAGCCCGAAGGCGTCGGCAGCGAATACATCTACGAACCCGGCGTGGAAGGCCTGTTGGCCGAGTTGCTGCCGCGCTTCATCAAGGTCCAGCTCTACCGCGGAATGCTCGACACTTCCGCTTCGGAGCATGCGGCCCGCATGAGCGCCATGGACAACGCGACCAAGGCCTGTGACGACATGGTCGGTGCCCTGACGCTGGTCTTCAACAAGACCCGTCAGGCGGCCATCACCACGGAACTGATGGACATTGTCGGCGGCGCTGAAGCGCTGAAAGGATAATTCAAGGGGTAGAATGCAATGAGCGAGAACAATGGTAAATTGGTCCAGGTCATCGGCGCCGTCGTCGACGTCGAGTTCCCGGCCGGTCAGTTGCCCAACATCCTGACCGCCCTCGAGATCACCAACCCGAACAACACCGACGCGCCCGACCTGGTCGTCGAAGTGGCGCAGCACCTGGGCAACAACGTGTGCCGCTGCATCGCCATGGACGCCACCGAAGGTCTGGTCCGCGGCATGGAAGTCCGCAACACCGGCAAGCCCATCCTGGTGCCCGCCGGCGCGGCCTCCCTGGGCCGGATCATGAACGTCGTCGGTCGCCCCGTGGACGAGCTTGGCCCGATCGACTCCAGCAAGATGCTGCCGATCCCTCCACCACCGCCAGCTTCTTGGCGAAG
>CAYUIN010000045.1:0-10051 GCA_964444695.1 uncultured Desulfocurvus sp. | reverse complement strand
GGCTGGCCCGGAACAGGCCCAGGGGATATTCCGTCATCACCGTGGCCGGGCCGGGGTCCAGCCAGCCCCGGCGCGTGGCGTCCAGGGGGATTTCCAGCCGCGCCGCGCCGCCTTGCCGCACCGCGCGCACGGTGAACCCGCCGCCCAGGGCCAGCCCGACGTCCGCCGCGCGGCCCCGCTGCGCGCGCACCGTCAGGGAGAACACGGCCCTGTCCCCGGCGAACACGGGCTCGCAGCGCGAGCCCAGCAGGCGCAGGCCCCGGGCGTGGAGCAGGGTGGCCGGGGCCGTGGCGGCCATCACCGAGAGGGTCGCGAAGGCCAGCACGAAGCACAGGTTGTTGTTGTAGATCACGGCCACGGCCAGCAGCGTCCCGGACGAGATCAGGGACGCCAGGCCGTAGCCCGTGGGCGCGAGCGAGACGCGGGAGCGGTCCTGGGCGGGCATGGGTTCAGGGCACCGGGACCTCGGCCAGCAGCGCGGCCAGCCGCTCCCCGGGCAGGGTGTCCAGGGTGTCGCGGGAGCGCAGCCGGTGCCCGGCCACGAAGGGCAGCACGGCCTGGACGTCCTCGGGCAGGACCATGCCCCGGCCGTGGATGTGGGCCCAGGCCTTGGCCGCCGCCGTCAGCCCCAGCCCCGCCCGGGGCGAGAGGCCGACGTGGAAATGCGCCGAGGAGCGGGTGAACTCCAGCAGGTCCATGACGTAGTCCAGCAGCGCGGGCGAGACGGTGGTGGCGGCCGCCAGGCGGCGGGCCTGTTCCACGTCGGGCACCTCCGGGCAGGGGCCCATGTCCGCCAGCAGGTGCCGCACGCCGCCTTCGGCCATCAGCCCCAGCTCGGATTCGCGGTCCGGGTAGCCCAGGTCCATGCACATCAGGAAGCGGTCCAGCTGCGATTCGGGCAGGGGATAGGTCCCGGCGTGTTCCAGGGGGTTCTGGGTGGCCACCACGAAGAACGGCCGCTCCAGGGGCCGGGTCTGCCCGTCCATGGTCACCTGGTTCTCCTCCATGGACTCCAAAAGCGCGCTCTGGGTCTTGGGCGTGGCCCGGTTGAGCTCGTCGGCCAAAAGGACGTTGGTGAACACGGGCCCGGGGTGGAAGACGAATTCCCGCCCCGTGGGGTCCGGCATGGAGACGCCCAGGATGTCCCCGGGCAGCATGTCGCTGGTGAACTGCACGCGCCGGAACCCCAGGCCCAGGCAGGCGGCCAGGCCCTGGGCCAGGGTGGTCTTGCCCATGCCCGGGCGGTCCTCGATGAGCAGGTGCCCGCCGGCCAGCAGGCAGGCCAGGGCCAGGGCGATGCGGTCGTCCTTGCCCCGGATCAAGCGGCGCATGGAGTCCACGACGTGGGAGTAGGGTGGTTTCATGGCTTCAGAATAGCAGCCGCGCGGGCCGCTGTGAAGCGCCGGGCCGCAGGAAAGGCCCCGCGCCGCGCCCCGGGCGGCCCGCGCGTGGCGGCGTGTGCGCCCAGGATGGGCTGGGTTCTATGCATGACTGCTTTTTTGGTCTATGACACCTCAAGAGCCATCTCCCCGTCTTCTGCTCATAGCCACGACCGGACCCCTCCTCGTCTTTATCCTCCTGCGCCCTTTCGCCTACTCGCTGCGGGCTCCAACCCCTTTTCGGGAGTCGCGGCCATGACGCAACACGAACCGCACGCCAGGGGCAGGCTGTTCCCCCTCAAGGGAGCCGCCGTCTTCGCCCTGTTCGGAACCATCTGGATCTACGCCTCGGACACCGTCCTGGCCGCCCTGATCCAGGACCCGGAGCGCCTGACCCTGATGCAGACGTACAAGGGCTGGTTCTTCATCCTCATCACGGCCCTTTTGGTCTACAGCCTGCTGCACCGGCACCGGGTCGAGACGGACCGGAACATCCAGGCCATGCGCAGCCACCAGGACAGGCTGGATCTGCTGTTCCAGGCCCTGCCCATCGGCATCGGCACGGCCACGGAGCGCATCGTGCGCTCGGCCAACCAGCGCCTGTGCGACGTCTCGGGTTATCCCGAAGACGAGCTGGTGGGCTCCCCGGCGCGGGTGTTCTACAGCGAGGACGCCGAATACGACCGGGTGGGCAAGGAGATCTACCGCAATACGGCCAGCTCGGGCCGGGCCCTGGTGGAGACCCGCTGGCGGGGCAAGGACGGCAAGGAGCTGGACATCCTGCTCGGAGCCGCCGTGGCGCATCCCGGGGCCGATCCCTCGGACATCGTGTTCGCGGCCATGGACGTCACCGGGCTCAAGGAGCAGCAGGCCCTGTACCGCCAGGTGTTCGAGAGCGCGCACGACGCCCTGTTCCTGATGGACGGCCCCATCTTCGTGGACTGCAACGCCAGGGCCCTGGACATCTACGGCACGCGGCGCGAGCAGATCATCGGCTCCACGCCGGTGGACTATTCTCCGGCCCTGCAACCCGACGGCGAGCCGTCCGAGCTGGCGGCGGGCAGGCGCATCGACGCCGCCCTGGCGGGCACCCCCCAGCGCTTCGACTGGCAACACCTGCGCGGCGACGGCACGCCCTTCGAGGCGGAGATCTGCCTGAACCGCATCCCCCTGGACGGCAAGGACTATCTCCTGGTCCTGTCGCGGGACGTCACCGAGTCCAAGCGGGTCAACGAGGCCCTGCGCAAGAGCGAGGACTCGCTGTTCTCCATCTTCCGCACCGTGCCCACGGGCATCGGCGTCATCAGCAACCGCATCCTGGCCACGGTCAACGACCGCTTCTGCGACATCTTCGGCTACCAGCGCGACGAACTGCTCGGGCACGAGACGCGCATGCTGTACAGCTCCGAGGAGGAATACCAGCGCTGCGGCACGGAAATCTACGCCGGGCTGGAAGAGCGGGGCGTCAGCTCCGTGGAGTGCCGCATGGTGCGCAGGGACGGCCGCGAAATCCACGTGCTCATCAACTCCTCGACCCTGTCCTCCAAGGACGGGGGCAAGGCCGTGATTTCCAGCCTGCTGGACATCACCGACCGCAACAAGGCCCTGGAAGCCCTGCGCGACAACGAGGAATACCTGGCGAGCATCTTCCGCATCGCCCCCACTGGCATCGCCATCGTCAAGGACCGCCGCTTCATGACGGTCAACGAGCGTTTCGCGGACATCTTCGGCTACGCGCCCGCCGAGCTCATCGACCAGGACACGCGCAAGGTCTACCTGTCGGAGCAGGAATACGTCCGGGCGGGCAAGGCCTACTACGAGTCCATCGAACGCACGGGCACCTGCGCCGTGGAGGTCCGGGGCGTGCGCAAGGACGGGCGGGAGATCTTCCTGCTGGTCACGGCCGCGCCGCTGGCCCGGGCGGGGCAGCGGGGCCTGTTGACCTTCAGCGTGCTGGACATCTCCGACCTGAAGCGCACCGAGCGGGAACTGCGCGCCCACCACGAGACGCTGGAGGAGATGGTCCGCGAACGCACCCTGGAACTCACGGCGTCCAACACCGAATTGCAGCGGCTCATCGCGGAATCGGAGAACCACTCGCGGCGGGCCGCCATCCTGAACAGGATGGGCGAACTGCTCCAGGCCTGCGAAACCGAGGAGGAAACCTACCGCGTGGCCTGCGGGGTCTGCGCCAAGCTCTTCCCGGACGACTCGGGCTGCATCGGCATCCTCGAGGAGGACAACTGGTCCATCCGCGTGGTGGGCTCCTGGGGCCAGTCCAACAGCTGCACGGCCGAATTCGCCCACAACGACTGCTGGGCCATCCGCCGGGGCAAGGCGCACACGGTCCTGGACCCGGCCACGGACCCCCTGTGCGACCACGTCAAGGAGCCCCCCGAGTGGGGCACCATCTGCGTGCCCATGAACGCCCAGGGCAAGGTCCTGGGCATCACCCACATGCGTTTCGGGGCGGAGCAGGGCGCCCTGGGGCCGGGGGAGCGGGAGAAGGCGGTGGGCGACAAGCGCCAGCTGCTGGCGGGCGTCGTGGAGCGCTACGCGCCCTGCCTGGTGAACCTGCGCCTGCGCGAGACCCTGCGCGAGCAGTCCGTGCGCGACCGCCTGACCGGGCTGTTCAACCGCCGCCACATGGAGGACGCCCTGCGCCGCGAGCTGTCGCGCGCCAAGCGGCGCGGCACGCCGCTCGGCCTGGTGATGATCGACGTGGACCACTTCAAGCTGTTCAACGACACCTACGGCCACGAGACCGGGGACGCCGTGCTGCGCGAGCTGGGCGGCTACCTGCTGACCAACGTGCGCATGGAGGACATCGTCTGCCGTTTCGGCGGCGAGGAGCTGCTGCTGATCCTGCCCGAGAGCGGCCTGGAAGACAGCCTGGCCAGGGCCGAAGGCCTCCGCAAGGGCATCGCCGAGGACCTCATCGTGGTCCACGAGGGCAAGCGGTTGCAGGTGACGGCCTCGCTGGGCGTGGCCGCGTTCCCGCTGCACGGCGAGAGCCAGGACACGCTCCTGGCGGCGGCGGACGTGGCCCTGTACACGGCCAAGCAGAACGGAAGGGACCAGGTGGCGGGCTACGCCTGAGGCGCCGCGGCCGCGCCCGCCGCAGCCCTCCCACAGCCGCCGGCCGTGCGCCGCAGTCCGAAAGCCCCGCTCGCGCGGGGCTTTTTCCGTTCCGGGCCGGGGAGCGATTATTTTTCGGAAAACCGCGCAGGGTTTTCCTTCGCCGTGCGTTTGTCATATTGGAAGGGCGCGCATAGAATCCGGTGCGCGAAAGGAGAAGATCTTGGATTGCACCGAGGCACGACACGACATGCTGGCCTGGCTGGACGGCGAGCTGCCGCCCGAGCGGGCGCGGGAGATGACGGCCCACGTGCGCGGCTGCGCGGACTGCGCGGCGTGCATGCGCCAGTCGGCGGCCCTGTACGACGCCCTGGAGGCCCTGCCGGGCCCCGGGCCGGACCCGGAACTGCTCCGCGACACGCTGCGGGCCGTGGCCGAAGAGCAGGCCTCGCCGGTGCGCTGGTGGCTGGGCCTGCCCGCGCTGCACAAGAGCGCGGGCTTCGCGGCCGTGGCCATGGGCCTGTTGCTGGGCATCGTGCTCTACAACGCCTCGTCCTTCGCCCCGGAGACCGTCCGGGGCCCCCTGTTCCCCACGGCCTCGTCCGTGCTCATCGATGCGAACAGCCTGGAGTACTTATGAGCCTGACCCTGAGGCGCATCCTGATCCTGTTCTCGGTGTTCCTGAACATCGGGTTCTTGGCCGCCGCCGGGCACCACGCCCTGTCCCGGGACGGGAACTTCCGGCACCATCAGCATTTCCAGGACGCCCTGGACCGCGTGGAGATGACCCCGGCCCAGCGCCAGGCCATGCTGGCCCTGGAGGACAGGCTGCGCACCAACATGGCCCAGTGGAAGGACGAGACCCGGCGCATCAAGATCGACTGCTTCGAGGCCATGACCGCCGAGGGCGGGCCGGACATGGCGCGCCTGGACGCCAACCTGGACCAGGAAATGGGCGTGACCCGCGAGCGGATCGGGCAGGCGAACGCCATCTTTTTGGATATCTTGAACATTCTCGGGAGGGACAAGATGCGCCAGTTCGGCCTGGCCCTCATCGAGAGCGTGAAGAATCGGTGACGTCCGGGCCATGCTGTTCCTGAAAAAACACACCTCCCTGGACGACGACCGGCTCGTCGGCATGGTGGCCCGGGGCGACCAGAAGGCCTTCCGCACGCTGGTGGAGCGCCATCAGCACACGGTCCTGGACTTCGCCTACCGCTTCCTGGGCGACGTGCAGGAGGCCCGCGACGTGGCCCAGGAGACCATGCTGCGGGTCTACCGCCACGCCGGGAACTACACGGCCGGGGGCACCTTCCGGGCCTGGGTGCTGCGCATCGCCCGCAACCAGTGCCTGGACCGCGTGCGCAGGCCGTTCCCCGTGCTGCTGGACGAGCTGCCCGAGCAGGCCGACTCCGAAACCCCGCAGGCCGTGGCCATGCGCAACGAGGACGCCCGGGCCCTGGCCCTGGCCGTGCACGAGCTGCCCGAGGCCCAGCGCACGGCGCTGGTGCTGCGCCACAACGAGGGCCTGCGCTACGCGGAGATCGCCGAGGCCATGGACCTCTCCGTGGGCGCCGTGGAATCCCTGCTGGTGCGGGCCCGCAAGGGGCTGCGGCGCAGCATGGACCGTCAGCCGTAACTATTCCCCGACATCGTATGCGCAGGGTTTCGCACCCGGCCGCGTTGTCTCCTGGAGACGAGCCCCGCAACGAGGCGGGGCCAAGGACGCATTCCATGAGGAACCATGAATAAGGAACACTCCAAGAAGGCCGGGGGAGCCGCCGCCGCGGCCCGGGCCCTGTGCGCGGCCCTGGCCCTGGCGTTGCCGCTGGCGCTGGCCGGTTGCGCGCCCTTCGCCCCGGGCCCGCGCGACGCCGCCCCGCAGACCCTGCCCGCGAAATTCGTCCTCTACGACGACTGGCCGGCGGACGCCGCTCCGGCGGCGGACCGCTGGTGGACGCAGCTCGGCAGGCCCGAGCTGGACGCCCTGGTGCGCGACGCCCTGGGCGGCGATTTCAGCGTGCGCCAGGCCTGGGCCCGGCTGAAGCAGGCCCGCGCCCAGGCCGTGCAGCAGGGCGCGGGGCTGACGCCGTCCCTGTCCGCCTCGGGCGACGCCGGGCACACCCGATCCTGGTCGCAGAACAAGCAGGGCGTTGAAACCTTCGCCCTGGGCGAGAAATACGAGCTGGGCCTCAGCGCCTCCTACGAGCTGGACCTCTGGGGCAGGCTGCGGGCCACGGCCGAGGCGGGCAACCTGGACGCCGCCGCCAGCCGCCAGGACCTGGAAACGGCCGCGACCTCCGTGGCCCAGTCCGTGGCCCAGGCCTGGATCGACCTGGTGGCCGTCCGGGCGCGCATCGCCCTGGTGCGGGCCCAGGTGCGCACCAACCAGGACATCCTGCGCGTGCAGGAGCTGTTGCTGCTCTCCGGCCAGGCCTCGGCCCTGGACATCCTGGAACAGCAGGAGAACCTGGCCTCCGTGGAATCGCAGCTGCCCACGCTGACGACCAGCGAACGGACCCTGCAGAACCAGCTGGCCATCCTCACCGGCCGGGCGCCCGGGGCCTTCGAGGCCGCCGGGGAGGGGGCCCTGCCCGAACTGCCGCCGCCCCCGGCCGCGGGCCTGCCCGCCGACCTGCTGGCCAAGCGGCCCGACGTGCGCTCGGCGGGGCTGACCCTGCGCGCCGCCGACTGGCAGATCGCCGCCGCCCGCGCGGACAGGCTCCCGGCCCTGACCCTCACCGGCAGCGGCGCCTATTCCGGCACGGGCTACGAGGCCCTGTTCGACGCCTGGACCCTGAACCTCGCCGGGGGCCTGCTGCTGCCCATCCTCGACGGCGGCACCCGCGCCGCCGAGGTGGACCGCCTGCGGGCCGTGGCCGAGGAGCGCCTGGCCGCCTACGAACAGACCGTGCTCACCGCCGTGCGGGAGGTGGAGGACGCCCTGGCCACGGAGCGCGGCCAGCGCGAGCTGCTGGCCGCCCTGGCCGCGCAGCTGGAACTGGCCCAAAGCGCCCGGGCCGAGGCCCGCAGGCGCTACCTGGGCGGCGTGGACACCTCCTTTTTGCCGTACCTCAGCGCCATCACCGCCGTGCAGAGCCTGGAAAACAGCATCATCCAGGAGCGCGCGACGCTGCTCAAGAACCGGATCGCCCTGTACGTCGCCCTGGGCGGCGGCTGGACGTCCGGCCTGAAGCCCGAGGGCCTGGCCGATCCCGAGACACCCGAATCCAAGAGGAACGCATCGTGAACCATTCCCACGCAGCCGCCAACCGCTCGCGCCTGCACAAGATATTGCTCGTGGCGGCCCCGCTGCTGATCCTCGCGGCCGGGGCGGCGACGGCCGTCGTGCTCATCGCCTCCCGCCCCACGGCGGGCAAATCCACCCCCGCCGCCTCCGCGCCGCTGGTGCGGACCATGGCCGCCGCCACCTCGGACCACGCCGTGAGCTTCGAGGTCATGGGCACGGTCACGCCGGCCCGCGAAGTGACCCTGCGGGCCCGGGTCTCGGGTCACGTGGCCGCGCTGGCCCGGGGCTTCACGCCCGGCGGCCTGCTGCACCAGGGCGAGCCCCTGCTGACCCTGGACGGCGACGACTACCGCCTGGCCCTGTCCCGGGCCGAGAGCGCCGTGGACACGGCCCGGGCCGCCCTGGACATCGAGATGGGCCAGCAGGGCGTGGCCCGGGCCCAGCTGAAGATGCTCACCGAGGCCGCCGGGGCCCTGGACGGCGACGTCTCCCTGGCGTTGCGCGAGCCGCAGCTGGCGCAGGCCAAGGCCTCCCTGGCCTCGGCCCTGGCCGACCTGGACCAGGCGCGGCTGAACCTGGAGCGGACCACGGTGCGCGCGCCGTTCAACGCCCTGGTCACGGAGCGCTCCGTGAACGTCGGCTCCGAGGTCTCCACCTCCGACGCCCTGGCCGTGCTGGTGGGCACGGACGAATATTGGATCGAGGCCGCCGTGCCCGTGGACAGGCTGCGCTGGATGCGCTTTGCAGACGGCGACGGGCAGGGCAGCGAGGCCCTGGTTTCCGCCCGCAGCCAGCAGGCCCCGCTGGCCGGGCGCGTGCTGCGGCGCACGGGCTCCCTGGCCCAGGCCAGCCGCATGGCCCGGGTGCTGATCTCCGTGCCGGACCCGCTGGGCCTGGAGCGCGGCGGTTCCCCGCTGCTGCTGGACGAATACGTCGGCGTGCGCGTCACGGGGGAGACCATGCGCGGCGTGGTGGCCCTGCCCAGGACGGCCCTGCGCGAGGGCCGCGCGGTCTGGCTCTACGACCAGGGCCTGCTGCGCATCCGGCCCGTGACCGTGGCCTGGGCCGACGAGGACACGGCGTACGTCTGCGGCGGCATCGAGCCCGGCGAGCGCGTGGTGACCTCGGACATTTCCTCGCCGGTGGAGGGCATGGCCCTGCGGCTTTCCGGCGACGACGCCTCCGGCGCCGTGGAGGGCTCTCATGCAGGATGACCGTGCCAAGGACCCCGGGAGCCTCGGCTTCAAGGGCCCCATCGCCTGGATGGCGGGCCACGGCGTGGCCGCCAACCTGATCATGTACGTCTGCCTCTTCGGCGGGCTGATCTTCGCCCTGGGCATCAAGCAGGAGGTGTTCCCCGACTTCGCCGAGGACCAGGTGCAGGTGTCCGTGGCCTATTCCGGCGCCAGCCCCGAGGAGGTGGAGCAGGGCATCATCCTGGCCATCGAGGACGCCGTGCAGGGCCTGGACGGGGTCAAGGAGGTCCAGTCCACGGCCAACGAGGGCGGCGGCACGGTGATCATCACGGCCATGGACGGCACCGACGTGGCCGAGCTGACCGACGACGTGAAGAACGAGGTGGACCAGATCACGACCTTCCCCGACGGGGCGGACGCGCCGGAGATCAAGGCCTCCTCGCACAGCCACGGCGTGCTGACCATCGCCCTGTACGGCGAGCAGGGCGAACGGGCCCTGCGCGCCAAGGCCGAGGAGCTGCGCGACGCGCTGCTGCAAAGCCCGGACGTGACCCAGATCGAGATGGAGGGCGTGCGGGACTACGAGATCCACGTGGACGTCTCCCAGGCGCAGCTGCGGCGCTACGGGCTGACCCTGGCCGACGTGGCCTCGGCCATCTCCGCCGCCGCCGTGGAGGTCCCGGGAGGCACGCTGCGCACCAGCGGCGGCGACATCCTGGTGCGCGTCAAGGAGCGCCGGGACTGGGCCTGGGAGTTCGGCACCATCCCCTTGATCGTCGACGCCGACGGCTCCCGGGTCCTGGTGCAGGACGTGGCCGAGGTGCGCGAGGACTTCGAGGACTCCAACGTCTACGCCATGTACAACGGCCAGCCCGCCGTGCGCATGGAGGTCTTCCGCATGGGCAGCCAGACCCCGGGCGACGTGGCCCGGGCCGTGCGCGGGATCATGGCCCAGTTCGAGACCACGCTGCCCCAGGGCATGGGCGCGTCCATCGAGCACGACATGTCCGACGTGTTCCTGCAACGCGCCGAGCTGCTGCTGAACAACGCCTGGCTGGGCCTGAGCCTGGTCTTCCTGCTGCTGGCCCTGTTTCTGGAAATCCGGGTGGCCTTCTGGGTCAGCCTGGGCATCCCGGTGTCGTTCCTGG
>CAYUIN010000044.1:0-10073 GCA_964444695.1 uncultured Desulfocurvus sp. | reverse complement strand
CGGACCACCGCATCGGCTACCACTTCATCTACCCCGGCGTGGGCTACGGCGGCTCCTGCTTCCCCAAGGACGTCAAGGCCCTGATCCACACCGCGCGCGAGGCGGGCGTCGAGCCCCAGCTGCTGGCGGCGGTGGACGACGTGAACAACCGCCAGAAGCTCTCCGTGGCCAGGCGCATCGAGCGCTACTTCGCCGACCAGGGCGGCGTCGCGGGGCGGACCCTGGCCCTGTGGGGCCTGGCCTTCAAGCCCAACACCGACGACATCCGCGAGGCCTCGTCCCTGAAGACCATCGAATACCTGACGGCCAAGGGCATGAAGGTCCGGGCCTACGATCCCGTGGCCGGGCCCAACTCCGCCCGCGAGCTGGAAGGCAACGCCCTGGCCGAGGTGGTGCGCGAGCAGTACGATGCCGTGCGCGGGGCCGACGCCCTGGCCGTGGTCACGGAATGGAACCAGTTCCGCACCCCGGACTTCGAGCGCCTGAAGGCCGAGCTGAAGGCCCCGGTGCTCTTCGACGGCCGCAACCTGTACAACCCGCGCGAGCTGGCCGACGGCGGCTTCGCCTACTTCAGCATCGGCCGCCCGGACCCCGAGTAGCCCGCCCGGCGCCCCGCGCGCCCGGCATCAAGCGCAAGCAAAGCCCCCGTCGCGTCGCGGCGGGGGCTTTTTCGCGGGCTCTGATCCGGGAGCAGGGCGGCGCGTCGGGCCGGGCTCAGGGCAGGGCGCAGAGCTGTTCGGCGCCCTCGTCGCCGGGCGTGGCCATGGCGCGGAAGGCCCCGGTCTGTTCGCAGGTGCCGATGACGGCCACGATGTCCCCGGCCAGCAGCACGTGGTCCGGGCCGACGTTGGAGGTGAACTCCGCCGCGCGCAGCACCCCGACCACGGAGGCCCCGGTGCGCGTGCGCACGGCCAGTTCCGCCAGGGAACGCCCGGCCACCGGGCTGTCCTGGCCCAGGCGCACCCAGCGCACCTCCAGCATCCCGCGCGCGGCGGCGAGGCGGGCCGCCGTGGTCCGGGCGGCGTCGCCGCGCAGCAGGTCGGCGTTCAGCTCGCGGTGCAGGGCGTCGCTGACGCTCTGCACGTCCGTGGGCGGCGTGCCCAGGCGCAACAGGGCCTGGCGCGCGAATTCGATGCCCGCCTCCAGCTCCGGCTGGACGATCTCCTCGATGCCCATTTCCAGCAGGGCGCGGTGCTGGTCCGGCCCGGAGGCGCGGGCGATGACCGGCAGGTCCGGATGCTTCTCGCGGACCTTGGTCACCACGGCCCGGGCCGAGGCGAAGTCCGGCGGCGTGGCCAGCAACAGGCGCGCGGCCTCGGGGTGCGCGGCCTCCAGCACGGCGTCGGAGGTGGCGTCGCCGTAGATCACGGGAACCCCGGCCTCCTTGGCCCGGGTCATGGCCCGGTGGTCGGATTCGATGACCACGTGGGGCGTGCCCGTGCGGGCGAACAGCCGCGCCGTGAGGCCGCCGATGCGCCCGTGCCCGACCACGATCACGTGCCCGGACAGGCCGTCGTCCGGCAGGTTCTCGGTGGTCAGCGTCGGGCGCGGCAGGATGCGGCGGCGCAGGGCGTACAGCGGGCCCGTGAGCCGCGAGGTGAACGGCGTGAGCAGCATGGTGGTCACGGCGGTGGTCAGAAACAGCGAGTACTGGTCGTGGCTGAGGGCCCCGGCCCCGACGCCCGCCCGGGCGATGAGGAACGACAGCTCGCCCACCTGGAACAGGCCCAGGCCCACGGCCAGCGGGATCACGTTGCCGTAGCCGAAGGCCCGCGTCAGCAGCGCCATCAGCCCGCCCTTGCCCAGGAAGACCAGCGCCGTGAGCAGCAGCACCGGGCCCAGGTGGTCCAGCAGGAACACGGGGTCCAGGAGCATGCCCACCGAGGCGAAGAACAGCAGCCCGAACACGTCGCGCAGGGGCAGGATGTCCGACAGGGCCTGGTAGCCGAAGTCCGACTCGCTGAGGACCATGCCCGCCACGAACGCGCCGAAGGCGAAGGACAGCCCGAAGAGGTACGTGCCGTAGCCCACACCCAGGCCGATGGCGCAGATGGTCAAAAGGAACAGCTCACGCGAGCCCGAGCGCGCCACCAGGGCCAGCAGCCGGGGCAAAACCCGCGTCCCGGCCAGGAACATCAGCACCAGAAACAGCACGGACTTGAGCCCGGCCCAGGCCAGGGCGGGCAGCCCGGCCTCCAGGTTGCCCAACTGCGGCAGGACGATGAGCAGCGGCACCAGGGCCAGGTCCTGGACCACCAGCATCCCGATCATCACCCGGCTGGACAGCGTGCCCATCCAGCCCTGGTTCTCCAGGGTCTTGAGGATGACCATGGTGCTGGACAGCGAGAGCATGGCCCCCAGCCAGACCGAGGCCAGCCAGTCCCAGCCGAGCATCAGGCCGATGCCCCAGCCGTAGGCCGTGGTCAGGGCGATCTGGATGGGCGTGCCGATGAGCGCCACGCGGCGCACGGGCTTCAAATCCTCGAAGGAGAATTCCAGGCCCAGGGCGAAGAGCAGCAGCGCCACGCCGATTTCGGCCAAAAGCTCCACGTCGTGGACGTTGGAGACGGTGACGCCGCCGGTGTGCGGCCCCACCAGGATGCCCGCCAGGATGTAGCCCAGGATCAGCGGCTGGCGCAGCTTGAGGGCGATGAGCCCGGCGATGAGCGAGGCCACGACGACGATGATGATGTCCGATGCGATGCCCATGGATGCCTGCGAGGTCGAGGGTTTCGGGGAAGATGCAGATTCGCAGATTGCCGCGCCGATGGCAACGCCGGACACGGGCCGAAAAAAAGCCCCCGGGCGGAGCCGGGGGCGTGGTTGCGCGGGGCGCGGGTGGGGCTAGACGCCCAGGCCGCGCTTGCAGGATCGAAATTGCAGCTCCTGGAGAATGATCCGCTCGTATTCGCCGGTGGGCGCGTCCGTTGGGTCCGCGTCCTCGCCGAGCATCTTTTCCAGAAACTGGGTCTCTTCCCAGAAGTCCAGCAACTCGTCGTCCGCGAGGGTCTTGATTTGTTCCTCGAGGGGGAAGTGGCTGGACTGGGGGATGAATCGGGCCATGCGTGGGAACTCCTCCTGGGTTGGATCACCCGTGCGGTTCGCGACGGAGGTTACAGGACGCGGGCCCCGAGCGCAACAATTCATTGCCCGGCGGGCCCCGGAGCGCGGGGGAGGGGCCCGGAGAGGTGCCGACCGGGACGCGACGGAAGCCCCGGGGAGGGAATAATCTTGTCATCCCCTTCTAAAAATAGTAACAAACGTTCCATAAGGCAAAAGCACGCCCTTTTCACGAACCTTCCGGATGCCCTCTCAAAAGGAGCGCGAACATGGACGAAACCCAAAAGAAACAGGACGCCGAGCTGATCCAGCTGGTGACCTTCAGCATCGGCGAGGAGGAGTTCGGCGTGGACATCCTCAAGGTGCAGGAGATCATCCGGACCATGGAGATCACCAAGGTGCCCAAGGCGCCGCACTTCGTGGAAGGCGTCATCAACCTGCGCGGCAACGTGATCCCGATCATCGACCTGCGCAAGCGTTTCGGCCTGCAACTTCGCGAGCACGACAAGCACACCAGGATCATCGTCATCGAGATCAACAACATGATCGTCGGTTTCGTGGTCGATTCCGTGTCCGAGGTGCTCAGGATTCCCGCCAACACGGTGGAGCCGCCGCCGCCCGTGGTCGCCGGACTGGAATCCGAATACATCAGCGGCGTGGGCAAGCTCGAAGACCGCCTGCTGATCCTGCTCGACCTGGACCGCCTGCTGTCCGGCGAAGAGAAGGACGTCCTGGCCCAGGTCTAGACGCCGGAGCCCGTTTCCCGTACTAAAGGCCGCACGCGGCCGCGAAGCCGCCGTTCCGCGAACCGGAATCGGCGGCTTTTCGCGTCGCCGCGCAAGGAGCGTTTCCATCGTGATCTTTCCCCAGGGACTGCGGGCCTTTTTCGAGCCCGCCGCCCAGCCCGCGGGCCGCGCCCCGCGCAGCGCGCGGGTCTACAAGTCCGGCCCAGGCACCCAGGCCGCCGTGGCCGCCGGGCTCTTGGCGCACGGGCGCAGCGTGGTCGTGGTCGTGCCCGGCGCGCGCGAGCTGGTGCAGCTGAGGGCCCTGCTGGACCTGATGTCCCCCGCAGCGCAGGGCTTCCCGCACGAGCGCTGGGTGTCCTTTCCGCCGTATCCCGTGCAGTCCTCGGACCCGTCCCGCTGGGCCGGGCGCTGGGCCGCGCTCTACGGCCTGGCCCAGGGCTCGGGGCCGCGCGGCGTGCTGCTCACGGTGGACAACCTGCTGCCCAAATGGCCGGGCCCCGAGGTCCTGGACGCGCACCACCTGACGTTGTCCAAGGGCGAGGAGGTCCTGGCCGAATCCGTCCTGGAACAATGCGCCCTGTGGGGCTACCGCCGCTCGCCCATGGTCACCCGCCCCGGCGAGATGGCCATGCGCGGCGACATCCTGGACCTCTGGGCCCCCGGCTACCCGGACCCGCTGCGCCTGGAATTCTTCGGCGACGTCCTGGAGGACATGCGCCGCTTCGACGCCGACACCCAGCGCTCGCGCGCCGAACTGGCCGAGGCGGTGATCCTGCCCGCCTCGCCCGCCGTGATGACCCCGGCCCTGACCGAGGCCGCGCGCGGGCACTGGAAGAAGCTGCGCGGCGTGGGCGAGCTGCCCGCCGCCGGGGAGCAGGACCTCTGCCGCCGCCTGGACGAGCTGTCCGGAGACATCCGCCCGGGCCTGTTCTACGGGCCGGGGGCCGTGTCCCTGGGCCGCTGGCTGCCCCGGGACGCCGTGTTCCTGTTGTGCGGCGCGGGCACGCTGCGCACGCGGGTGGACGAGCTGGAATGGGCCTGGGCGGGCCGCCTGGACGAGGAGGCCGAGCGCCTGGGCTGGAAGACGCCCCGGACCCTGGTCCTGGAAAGCGCCGAGCGGGCGCGCGGGATCTGGATGGAGCGCGAGCAGATCCATTTCGAGGACCTGACCATCGGCGAGAAGAAGGACGGCCTGGAACTGCCGGAAAAGGAGATCCACGCCTTCACGGACCTGTTCTGGAAGCCCGCCGAGCGCGACCGGCCCTGGCACGCCCTCTTGGACGCCCTGAAGACCTGGCCGCGCGAGCGCCCGCAGGTGGTGCTCAGCTTCCGCACGGAGCAGGCCCGCAAGAAATTCCTGGCCCTGGCCGCCCAGGACGGCGTGGCCCCGGCCACGGCCTTCCACCACGGGGACACGGGCCTGTTCGCCCTGGTCTCGCCGCTGCGCGGCGGGGTGGAGCTGGGCTGGAACCGGACCCTGATCCTGGGCGAGGACGTGCTCCAGCCCGTGCGCGACGCCGCCGCCCCGGGCCGCGCCGAGCGCGACTTCAAGGGCCTCAAAACCCACGAGGACCTGGCCCCCGGCGACCTGCTGGTGCACCGCGACTGGGGCCTGGCGCGCTTCGAGGGCCTGCACCGCCTGGACCTGGGCGGCGTGGGCAACGACTACCTGCTGCTGGTCTATTCCGGCGAGGACAAGCTGTACCTGCCGGTGGACCGCCTGGACGTGGTCCAGCGCTACAAGGGCCCCGAGGGCGCCACGCCCGTGCTGGACAAGCTGGGCGGCGCGGCCTGGACCCGCTCCAAGTCCAAGGCCCGCCAGGCCATCGAGAAGATCGCCCGCGACCTGGTGGAGATGTACGCCTTCCGGCGCATCACCAAGGGCTACGCCTACGACCCGCCCGACGACATGTACGCCGAGTTCGAGGCCAGCTTCGGGTTCGAGGAGACCCCGGACCAGGACCGCGCCATCCGCGACGTGATGGCCGACATGGACCGCCCCGAGCCCATGGACCGCCTGGTCTGCGGCGACGTGGGCTTCGGCAAGACCGAGGTCGCCCTGCGCGCGGCCTTCCGCGCGGCGCTGGCCGGGCGGCAGGCGGCCCTCTTGTGCCCCACCACGGTCCTGGCCGAGCAGCATTACCTGAACTTCCAGCGCCGCCTGGAAGGCTACCCGGTGACCGTGGCCATGCTCAGCCGCTTCGTGCCCCCCGCGCGCCAGAAGACCATCCTGGCCGCCGCCGCGCGCGGCGAGGTGGACATCCTCATCGGCACCCACCGCCTGCTCTCGGCGGACGTGGACCTGCCGCGCCTGGGTCTGCTGATCCTGGACGAGGAGCAGCGCTTCGGCGTCAAGCACAAGGAGCGCCTGAAGCAGCTCAGAAAGGACATCGACGTCCTGGCGCTGACAGCCACGCCCATCCCGCGCACCTTGCAGCTTTCGCTGTCCGGCCTGCGCGGGCTGTCGGTGATGGAGACCCCGCCCCTGGACCGCAAGCCGGTGATGACCTCGTTGCTGGAACGCGACAAGGGGCCGCTCAGAACCATCCTGGAACGCGAGATCGGCCGCCAGGGCCAGGTCTTCTGGGTCCACAACCGGGTCCAGAGCCTGCCCCGGGTCACGGAGTTCGTGCGCGAGCTGGTGCCCAACGCGCGCATCGGCATGGCCCACGGGCAGATGCGCGAGCGCGAGCTGGAACAGACCATCCACCAGTTCTGGCACGGGGAGCTGGACGTGCTGGTCTGCACGGCCATCGTGGAATCCGGCCTGGACTTCCCGCGCGCCAACACCCTGGTGGTGGACCACGCCCAGCACTTCGGCCTGGGCCAGCTGTATCAGCTGCGGGGCAGGGTGGGGCGCAGTTCCCGCCAGGCCTACGCCTATTTCGTGATCCCCTCCCTGGACCGGCTGCCCGAGCAGGCCCGCAAGCGGTTGCAGGTGATCCTGGACATGGACTACCTGGGCGCGGGCTTCCAGGTGGCCATGGAGGACCTGCGCCTGCGCGGCGCGGGCAACATCCTGGGCGAGGCCCAGTCCGGGACCATGGCCAAGGTCGGCCTGGACATGTACCTGGAAATGCTGGAAGAAGAAGTCCGCCGCCTGCGCGGCGAAAAGCTCGTGCAGGACACCAGCCCCGAGCTGAACATCCTGTTCGAGGCCCACATCCCCGAAGACCACGTGCCCGACACCCGCGAGCGGCTGCGCTACTACAAGGCCCTGTCCTCGGCGCGCGACGCCGCGACCCTGGACGACCTGGCCCTGGAGCTGCGCGACCGCTTCGGCCCCGCGCCCGCCGCCCTGGAGCGCTTCCTGGGCGTGCTGCACCTCAAGCGCCAGCTGGCCAGGCTCCAGGTCGCCAAGGCCGACGTGGCCGCCGGGCGGTTGGTGCTGCAATTCGCGGAGCAGGGCACGGTGGTCAGCCCCGAGGCCATGGTGGCCTTCGTCCAGGCCCACGCGCCCCGCGCCCGGCTGCTGCCCCCGGGCAGGCTGGAACTGCGCGTGGACGAGGGCGGCAGCGTCCGCGCCGGGCTGCAAGCCATGCAAAAGGCATTGACCGGGCTTGTGGGCGGGGCTACAACACCCGAAACCGAAGCCCGAACGGACAGTTAAGGCCCATGCCCAACCACTTTTCCCGTCTTCGCCCCGTATTGCTCCTGCTTGTGTCGGCCCTGGCGCTCGTCGCCGCCTCCTGCGGCGCGCCGCCGGAGGAGGAAACCGGCGTGGTGGCCCGCGTCAACGGGCGGCCCATCACCCTGCACCAATTGCAGCTCAAGCACGACTTCGACCAGCTCGGCATGGCCGCCGCGAACCCGTCCGTCACCCGCCTCAAGGGCGAATACGGCGCGGCCCTGGCGGACCTCATCGTGCGGGCCCTGGTCTTCCAGACCCTGGAGGCCAAGAACCTGTCCGTGACCGACGAGGAGGTCGCCGCCGCCGAGGCCGACATCCGCACCGACTACCCCGACGGCGCCTTCGAGGAGGTCCTGGTCGAGGAGTACATCGACATCAACTACTGGCGCGACGAGCTCAGGGCCCGGCTGGCCGTGGACAAATTCTTCAACGAGGTCCTGCGCCCCGGCATCAGCATCGACTACCGCGAGGCCGAGGAATACTACCGCGAGCACATCCAGGACTTCTACATGCCCAGCCGGGTGCGCCTGGTGCGCATCAGCGGGCCGAGCCGCGAGGTGGTGGAGAGCGCCATCGATTTCTTCAAGGGCGGCGGCTCGCTGGACGCCATGAGCGCCGAGTTCGACCAGGTGGCCGCGCGGGAGATCGTGCTGCGCGAGGACCGGCTGACCAAGGACTGGACCGACGCCCTGTCGGGCCTGAAACCCGGCGAGGTCAGCGGCATCATGACCGCCCAGAGCGGTTTCGAGGCCCTGTTGTTCGCCGAGAAGATCCCGGCCCGCGTGCTGGCCGCGTCCCAGGCCTACCCGGTCATCGAGCGCGAGCTTGTGGACCGCAAGCTGATGGACGCCTTCGGCGAGTGGTTGGACGGCGAGATGGCCCGGGCCGACATCAAGGTCACGCCGCTGCTGGAGATGGAGGCCAAGGACTCCGCCGACGGCGTCGAGGCCGCCCAGGCCGCCCAGGACCAGGACAAGCAGGGCGGCGGGGAGCAGGGCGGCGCCAACGCCACCGCCCCGGACCAGGAAGATCAGGGCGCGGACCAGGCCCCGGCCCAGTAGCCCCGCGCCGCGTTGCCAAGCGCGGCGATAGGCTGTATCAAGCGGCAAAACGACCGCCGACCGGGCGGGGCCAGGCGCCCCGGGCCGGGAACGGCGGCATACGGAGGAATCCACTTGCAGGTACTTCTTCGCATCCTCGTCATCGTCTGCGTCCTGCTCGCGGCCAGGCCCGTGCCCGCCGCCGAGGTGGTGGACCGCATCGTGGCCGTAATCAACGGCCAGGTCGTGACCCTGTTCGAACTGAACAACCATCTCAAGCCCTACCTGGAACGCTTCCGGGGCAGGCAGCTGTCCGACGAGGAAAAGGCGGCCATCGGCCGGATGCGCAGCGACCTCCTGGACAAGCTGGTCGACGACATCCTGATCGCCCAGGAGGTGGAGAAGCTCCAGCTCAAGGCCACCGACGTCGAAGTGGAAAACGCCGTGGAGAACTTCCGCAAGAAGAACGGCCTGACCAAGGAAGACTTCGACAAGCAGCTCAAGCTCGAAGGCCTGGGCCGCGAGCAGTTCGCCGACCAGATGCGCAAGGACATCCTCAAGCACCGCCTGCTGGGCTTCATGGTCCGGCGCAAGGTCGTGGTCAGCGACGAGGAGGTCCGCGCCTTCTACGACTCCCACCAGGCCGACTACATGCGCGACAAGACCGTGGCCCTGTCCGCCATCCTGCTGCCCAAGGAGCAGGACGGCACCCAGCTGCGCGAGCGCATCGAAAAGGGCGAGATCGCCTTCGCCGACGCCGCGAATCTCTATTCGCAGGGCCCCGGCGTGGGCAGCGGCGGCAGCCTGGGCACCCTGGCCTGGACCGATCTGGCCGAGGACTGGCGCCAGGCCCTGGCCGACGTGCCCAAGGGCGGCACGACCCTGCCGTTCCTGTTCCGGGACTTCACGGCCCTGCTGCACGTGGACGAACTTCAGGCGGGCGACGTGAAGCCCTACGAGGAGGTCAAGGAGGAAATCCGCGACCGCCTCTTCCAGAAACAGGTCGAGGAGCGCTACGAAGAGTTCATGACCAAGCTGCGCTCCGAGGCCGTGGTTGAAATCAAGCTCTAGCCGCAATCCGGGAGGACCGGGCGGCCAGGCGGGGAAAACGAGGCGAGAGGCATGAATCTGAAGGAATTGGGCGAACGTTTTCGCGCTGAACGCGAACGCCAGGGGATGAGCGTCGAGGACGTCATCCGGCGCACGAAGATCAGCAAAACCAACATTCTGGCCTTGGAGTCCGGCGACTCCGAGCGCCTGCCGCATCCGGTCTACGCCAAGGGCTTCGTGCGCAACTACGCGCGGCTGCTGGGCCTGGACCCCGAGGGCTGCGCGGCGGTCATGGCCGGGGAATACGTGGCCGAGGACAACGTCGGCGCGCCCCAGCCCGCCTCGGACATGCCCGAGCAGGCCATCGGCGGCGCGGGCGGGGGCAAGCGCGGGATGCTGGTCTTCCTGGCGGGGCTGGCGGCCATCGCCCTGGTGGCGGGCGGCATGTTCTACTGGGACGCCGCCAAGCGCGCCCCCGAGCAGCCCACGCAGCAGGCCGCACCGGCCCAGGCGGCCCCCGAGGCCCCGGCCCAGGCCGCGCCCGAG
>CAYUIN010000043.1:0-10231 GCA_964444695.1 uncultured Desulfocurvus sp. | reverse complement strand
GGGCTCGGACACCTCCACCGCCCAGTTCAGCTTCGAGTACAACGAGGCCCTGGCCACGGACCTGGAGGCGCGCCAGCAGGAGACCGCCGGCGTCAACCTGGACGAGGAGATGAGCAACCTCATCAAGTTCCAGAATTCGTACACCGCCGCCGCCAAGCTCATTTCCACGGCGGACCGGATGTTGCAGACGCTGCTGGCATTGAAGAACTAGGGGAGGGCCACCGTGCGCGTCACACATACCAGCCGATTCACCCTGTTTTTGGGGAACATGAACTCCTCGCTGTCGGACCTGATGGAGCTCAACGTCCAGGCCGCCACGCAGAAGGTCATCAACAAGCCCTCGGACGACCCGGTGGGCATGGCCCGCGTGCTCGGGCACCGCGACACCATCGCCGCCCTGGACCAGTACCGCGAGAACGTGGACACGGCCAAGGGCTGGCTGGGCCTGGCGGACAACAAGTTCACCCGGATGAACGAGATTTTGACGCGCATGCGCGAGCTGGCCGAGCAGGCCGCCACGGGCACCGTGGGCGCCGACAACCGCGAGCAGATCAGCTACGAGGGGCGCCAGCTCTACGAGGAGCTGATCGTCCTGGCCAACACCCAGTACGAGGACAAGTACATCTTCTCCGGTCACAAGACCGACACCCCGGCCTACGCCAAGGCCCTGTGGCTGACGGACAGCGACGGCGCCACGGCGGGCACCGACTTCACCATCACCGGCGACACCGAGCGGACCGTCCTGGTGCGTTTCACCAGCACCGGCACCGTGGGCGTCGACGCCCTGAACTTCCAGTATTCCAGCGACGGCGGGCGGACCTTCAGCAACGGCACCCTGGCCGCCGGAGCCACGCAGCTGGACCTGGGCGGCGTGCAGCTGAACCTGGAGTCCGGCACCGCCGTGACCCAGGTGGACACCGCCGTGGACAGCAGCAACGGCAACGGCACCTGGCTCTGGGTGCGGCCCACCGCCGTCTACCAGGGCGACGATTCCGACGCCCTGGGCGTGGACAAGCTCACCGGCAGTTCGCTCACGGCCTCGGCCAGCGGCATCTTCAGCCAGGACGTCACGGTGCGCATCGACAACGACACCACGCTCTCGGGCAACCCGGTGCGCTATTCCTACAGCCTGGACGGCGGAGCCAACTGGGTCGAGGGCCTGTACACCGACGGCTCGGGCGACCCGGCCAACCTGGCCCTGGTGGTGCCCGGCGGGACCCTGACGCTCAGCGACTCCGGCGGAGGCCCGGCGCTGGCCGCCGGGGACCAGTTCGTGATCCGCCCCCGCACGGCCAAGATCTCCCTGGAGATCTCCCCCGGCGAGGAAGTGCAGATCAACAACATCGGCAAGGACATCTTCGGCGGCATCTACCGCGACCCGGCCACGGGCGAGTACACCATGGCCCCGGGCGTGACCGACGCCCAGAACATGTTCGACAACGTGGGCAAGCTGGTGGCTTTTCTGGAGACCAACAACCAGCAGGGCTGCCAGGAGGTGCTGGCGGCCATCACGCCCATCGGCCAGCACCTGATGAACCACGCGGCCCGCGTGGGCGCCACGGAGAACCGGCTCATCGTGGCCGACGGCGTGTTGGAAACCATCCAGCTCAACGAGAAGGAGCGGCTGTCCGCCGTGGAGGACGCGGACGTGAGCGAACTGATGACCAAGCTGGCCAACCAGCAGATCATCTACGAGACCGTGCTGCGGTCCTCGTCCATGGTCATGCGGCTGAGCCTGGCGAACTTCATCTAAGGAACGTCCCGTGCACAGGACAGGCGCGGACACGGCCCCCCGCAGGACGCGGGGGCGAGCGAACAGGAAGGCGGCGAATACGAGATGCTGATACTCACAAGGCGGCCGGGGGAGAGCATCTACCTCGGCGACGACATAAAACTCACGGTGCTTTCCGTGCAGGGCAAGCAGATCAAGGTCGGGCTGGAAGTGCCCGACGACATGCCCGTGTATCGGGAAGAGGTGTATTTACGGGTCCAGGAGCAGAACCGCCTGGCCCTCCAACTCACGGACCAAGACCTCCTGGCGGCGACACAGTTATGGCAAAAAGACAAGTAGAGCAGAAAGTGCAGACCCGGTTGGGCAGCCTCGCCGTGGATATGGCCCGTGTGATCCGTTTTCCCCGTGGCCTCATCGGATTCGAGGACTGCAAGGAATTCACGCTGCTGCAGCTCAAGGACAATTCCCCGTTCCTGATCCTGCAGAGCCTGATCCGCCCCGAGCTGGGCCTGATGGTTGCGGACCCGTTCTGTTTCCTGACGGACTACAACGTCAAGATCGGATCGGCGGAACAGAAGATCCTCAGGCTGGACAACATCCGGCAGCTGGCCGTGCTGGTCACGGTGACCATCCCCAAGGGCAGGCCGGAGGACACGGCGCTGAACCTGATGGGCCCGATCCTGGTCAATCACCAGGCGCGCATCGGGTTGCAGGTGCCCCAGGTGGACACCAAGTACCCGAGCCAGTTCTTCGTCGGCCAGCACGCGGAAAAAGCCCCCGGACCCCAGGTGCAGACCCCGGGTCGGGAGGCGCTTTCGGCGCAGAAGTAAAGGCTCCGGGCGACGCTAGAGCAACAGCTCCAGGTCCTCCTCAACGAGCTTGGCGGCGGTCTTTTGCAGGTCCGGCTTGTAGTCGCCGGACTCGACCAGGGCGCGCAGTTCGTCCACCCTTGCCTGGCGGACGTCGGGAGCGCTCTGGGCGGCGGAAACACCGCTTGAGAAGAGCTTCGCCTCGCTGGAAAGGTGCACCGAGTCTCCCCGCGCGGTGGCGGACGACTTGGTGCCCTTTTCGCGGCGGGAGGCGGGCTCGGTCTTCTCGACCCTGTCATAGCCCTTGAGGCCGCTCAAGATTCCCGTGATTTCCATGGCCATAGTCGGTTCTCCCCTGCTCTGATTCCCCTCAGAGCATCGTCTCGTTCACCTTCTCCAGGGTGATCTCCCAAAGCCGCTTGAAAACGGCCTGTTTTTGTGGCCCGTCCACTTCCTGCGGGCCCTGGTCCGTGATCCTGAACACCTGCAAATCGATCTGTGCAGGCGGGTAACGGAATTCGTAACGCTCCCCGAACTCCTCGTTCAGGGACGCCAGGATCGACTGGACCGTTTCGTTTTCACTGCCCGTCACCACGAGGTTTTCCAAAATTTCCCGCGACACCTGCTCCACCAGCATCATCCGCTTGGCCTGCCGGGAGATGGTGATCTCCTCCTCGGCTCCGGCCGCCGCCAGGGACCTGCGGAAGCGGGCCAGTCGCCTGGCGCTCGTGAGCTGCCTTCCGTAGGTCTTCAGCATGCGCTGGGTCTGGTATGAATGTGCTGCACTCACGAATGGAATTCCTCTCACTGGGCTTATCGGCAGCGACCCATGGGAACTTTAGGGCAGGGGGCCGATTTTTTCGCCGCGCGGGGCGCCGCGGGCGAAACTCCGCGCCCGCCAGGGGCGGGAGGCCGCCGGGAATATTTTTTGGGGGGAGCCGGGCGGGGGCGTGCCGGACCTGCGCCGGAGGATGCGTCGGACTTGTGCCGGGCGGCGTCGCGGACGTGGCGCGCGGGCGCCGGGGCCATGCCGGGGAGGCGTCGGACTTTAGCCGCCCCGGCGCCGGGGCGCCGCCGGACCGGCGCGCGACGCGGGCCCCGATGTTCCTTGAATTGCGGGCCGCCATGAGCTAGAGATGAAACCCCATGACGCACAAGCCCGAGAACATCCTCATCGTCACCAAGGCCGGCAACGAGACGGCCGCGGCCCTGGCCCTGGACATCGCCGCCTGGCTGGACGCGCGCGGCGTGCGGGCCGACGTGGCCGAACACCTCACCGAGCCGTGCTGCGCGGCCTCCTCCCTGGAAGGACGGGACCTGGTCCTGGTCCTGGGCGGGGACGGGACCATGATCAGCGTGGCCCGGCGCGTGGCCGGGCGGGCGCCGCTGCTGGGCGTGAACCTGGGGCGGCTGGGCTTCCTGACGGAGCTGTCCGCCGAGGGCTGGCGCGAGTCCCTGGCCGGGATGCTGGACCGGGGGCTGCGCGTCACCGAGCACCTGGCCCTGGGCTGGGAGCACCGCCGGGGCGACGCCGTGCTGGCCTCGGGCTCGGTGGTCAACGACCTGGTGGTCAACCGGGGCGCCCTGGCCCGGCTGGTGCGGCTGTGCCTGCGCCTGGACGGCGAGGCCCTGGGCTGCGTGCGGGCCGACGGGCTGGTGATCGCCACGCCCACGGGCTCCACAGCCTATTCCATGTCCTCGGGCGGGCCCATCGTGCAGCCGGTGATGGACGTCTACACCGTCACGCCCATCTGCCCGTTCCTCAGCAATTTCAAGCCGATGGTCCTGGACGGCGGCTGCGAGCTGGCCGTGGAGGTCCGGGGCACGGGCATCGACGCCTACCTGACCCTGGACGGCCAGGACCATCTGGCCCTGGAACCCGGGGACGTCGTCGTGGCCCGCCGCGCCGCCGCGCCCACGCGCCTGGTGGACGCCGGGTCCACCTCCTGGGTCGCCCGCCTGCGGGCCAAGGGCGTCATCGACTGATCGCGCCGCCACGGCCCCGCGCGGGCCGCAACCAGAACCTTCGGATCGCCGCCATGTCCGCTCGCCGCATCGTCCCCGTCCTCGCCGCCGTGGCCCTGGCCTGCGTGCTGGCCGCCTGCGGCCCGGCCAGGACCTACTCGCGGCTGCACGAGACCACGGCCCTGGCCGAGGCCCGGCGCCTGGCGCCCGCCAGCCAGCGCCTGGAATCCTGGGCCGGGCTGGAAGAGGCCGTGCGGCGCAGCCTGGCCTTCGTCTCGGTCAAGCCCGTGGACGGCACGGCGATCAGCCGCGACGGCCTGGTCCTGACCTGGGCCGACATGCGCCGGACCCTGGAGCAGCTGCTCGCGCTGCTGCCGGAGCTGGACCGCCACCCCGAGCTGCTGGCCGAGCGCTTCGCCTGGCTGCGCCTGGACCCCGAGCCGCTGATGACGGGCTACTACGCCCCGTTCCTGGACGCCAGCCCCGTGCCGGACGAGCGCCACCGCTTCCCCATCTACGCCCGCCCGGCGGACATCTTCGAGCTGGACCTGGGCTCCTTCCACCACCGCTGGGACGGCCAGCGCCTGTTGTACCGCCTGGAAAACGGCCACCCCGTGCCGTACTTCGACCGCGAGGCCATCGACTCCGGCGGGGCCCTGGCCGGGCGGGGCCTGGAGCTGGCCTGGCTGGCGGACCCCACGGACATCTTCTTCCTGCACATCCAGGGCTCGGGCCTGCTGCGCTTCCCCGACGGCACCGTGAAGTACGCCCTGTACGACGGCAAGAACGGGCTGCAATACGTGAGCCTGGGCAAGGTGCTCATCGAACGCGGGCTGGTCCCGCGCGAGGGCATGAGCATGAAGGCCATCCGCGACTTTCTGGCCGCCAACCCGCAGATGCGCACCGAGCTTCTGGCCACCAACCCGAGCTACGTGTTCTTCCGCCTGGGCGACCGGGGGCCCTTCGGGGCCATGGGGAAATTGTTGACGCCGCGCGTGAGCGTGGCTACAGACCCGAAGCTGCTGCCGCTCGGCTCGGTGCTGGCCTTCTCGGCCGTGCTCCCGCCCGAGGCCCCCGGCGGCGACGAGGCGCGGGTCGCGGGCATCGCCCTGGCCCAGGATACCGGCGGCGCCATCAAGGACGCCCGCCTGGACTACTACTGCGGCAGCGGGCCGGACGTGGAGTTCTTCGCCGGGCACATCAAGGCCCGGACCACGGTCAGCCTGCTCGTGAGCCGCGAGGTTCTTCCATGACCATGACCGATCTCATCGCGCTGACCGACGCGGTGCGGGCCATCATCGAGCGCCAGGAGCCGGACGTCGTCGCCTGGCACGAGGCCGCCCCGGACGGCCCGACCGCCCCGGCCCCGGCGGCGGACGCGGGCGTGCTGGCGGCCATCGCCTCCGCCCAGCACGCGACCAATTTCGCCCTGTGGCACGTGGAGGACGAGGCCCGCCGCACGGACGTCGGGCCCGAGGTCATCGCCGACTGCAAGCGGCGCATCGACGCCCTCAACCAGCGCCGCAACGATCTCATCGAGCAGGTGGACGCCTGCCTGCTGCTGCTGCTCGACCCGCTGCTGCCCGCCACGGCCCTGGACATCCACAACACCGAGACCGTGGGCATGGCCCTGGACCGGCTGTCCATCCTGGCGCTGAAGGTCTACCATATGGCCGAGCAGGCCGGTCGCGCCGAGGCCACGGATGAGCACCGCGCGGCCTGCGCCCGCAAGCTCGACGTCCTGCGCGAGCAGCGCACGGACCTGACCCGGTCCATCGTCGTGCTGCTGGCGGAATACGTCGCCGGGACGCGCCGCCCCAAGGTCTATTACCAATTCAAGATGTACAACGACCCCGCCCTGAACCCCGCGCTGTACGGCGCGGCGGCCAAGGCCGGGTCCTGACGGGAGGTCCGCCGTGCCCGACTACGAAGCCGTCATCGGCCTGGAAGTCCACGCCCAGCTGAAGACCGAGTCCAAGCTCTTCTGCGCCTGTTCCACGCGTTTCGGCCAGGAGCCGAACACCAACGTCTGCCCCGTGTGCACCGGGATGCCCGGCACGCTGCCCGTGGTCAACGCCCGGGCCGTGGAATACGCCACGCTGATGTCCCTGGCCGTGGACTGCACGGTGAACCAAAAGAACGTCTTCGCGCGCAAGAACTACTTCTATCCGGACCTGCCCCTGGGCTACCAGATCTCGCAGTTCGAGCTGCCGCTGTCCGAGCACGGCCACGTGGACATCGAGGTCGGCGGGCAGACCAAACGGGTCGGCATCACCCGCATCCACATGGAGAACGACGCGGGCAAGAGCGTCCACGGCGCGGACGCGTCCTACGTGGACCTGAACCGCGCGGGCACGCCGCTGATCGAGATCGTCTCCGAGCCGGACATGCGCAGCCCCGAGGAGGCCGAGGCCTACCTGCGCGCGCTGCATGGCGTGCTGACCTACCTGGGCATCTGCGACGGCAACATGGAGGAGGGCTCCTTCCGCTGCGACGCCAACGTCTCCATCCGCCCGCGCGGGCAGGAAGAATTGGGCACGCGCGCCGAGCTGAAGAACATGAACTCCTTCCGCAACGTGGCCCGGGCCATCGCCTACGAGATCGAACGCCAGGAGGACCTGCTGGACTCCGGCGGGAGCGTGGTCCAGGAGACGCGCCTGTTCGACGCGGACAGGGGCGTGACCCAGACCATGCGCGGCAAGGAGGAGGCCCACGACTACCGTTACTACCCGGACCCGGACCTCTTGCCCGTGGAGATTTCCGACGCGCTGCTGGAGCGCCTGCGCGCAGGGCTGCCCGAGCTGCCCGCCGCCCGGCGCGCCCGCTACATGGCGGACTTCGGCCTGACCGAGGCCGACGCCGCCGTGTTGACCACGGACCGCGCAACCGGCGACTACTACGAGGCCGCCCTGGCCGCCTACGCCGAGCCGAGGAAGGTCTGCAACTGGATGCTCTCCGAGATGCAGCGCCGCCTGAACGACACGGGCGGGACCATCGCCGACTGCAAGCTGGCCCCCGAGGGCTTCGCGGCCATCGTGCGTCTGGTGGACACCGGCGCCGTGAGCCAGAAGAGCGGGCGCGACGTGTTCGCCGCGCTGTTCGAGACCGGCGGCGACCCCGAGGCCTACGTGAAGGACAAGGGCCTGGCCCAGGTCTCGGACTCCGGGGCCCTGGAAAAGGCGGTGGACGGGATCCTGGCCGCCAACCCCGCCGAGGTGGAGGCCTTCCGGGGCGGCAAGACCAAGCTCATGGGCTTTTTCGTGGGCCAGGTGATGCGCGCCATGAAGGGCCAGGCCAACGCCAAGCTGGTGGGCGACATCCTGGCGGAGAAATTGCGTTAAGGTCCGGCTTCGGCTATACAGCGCGGACAAAGGTGGAAACAAGCATGAAGATGACCGACAAACAGTGCAACGACGCCGGGCTGGCCCTGGTGTTCATCGCGCTCCTGGCGGCGTTGTCCGGCGTGGCCTGGGCCCTGCCCACGGCCGCCGGCCTGACGCTGCTTTTGATGATCTCGCCCAGGCCCTTCGCCCTCTGGGCCCGGGCCTGGTTCGGGCTGTCGCACGTGCTGGGCACGGTGGTTTCCAAAATCCTGCTGTCCGTGGTCTTTTTCGCCGTGGTCCTGCCCATAGGCGCCCTGCGCCGGGCCATGGGCAAGGACTCCATGCGCCTGGCGCAATGGAAGAAGGGCGAGGGCTCCGTCTTCCGCCTGCGCGAGGGCAAGGTCGGCCCGGGCGACCTGGAGCACATGTTCTAACACCATACCGCGGGCACCGGCCCGCCGGGGGAACGACGTGGAATTTCTGCGCGACCTGTGGGCCTTCTTGAAGGTTCGCAAAAAATTCTGGCTGCTGCCCATCATCCTGGTCCTGCTGCTCTTCGGCGCGCTCATCGTGCTGACCAGCGGCTCCGCCGTGGCCCCGTTCATCTACACCCTGTTCTAGGACCGCGACCATGCCGCAGGCCATATTGGGAATCTCCGCGTTCTACCACGACAGCGCCGCGATGCTGCTCATGGACGGCGAAATCGTCGCCGGGGCGCACGAGGAGCGCTTCACGCGCAAGAAGCACGACCCGTCCTTCCCCGAACACGCCATCCGCTACGTCCTGGGCGAGGGCGGCCTCGGCATCGAGGACCTGACGGCCATCGCCTTCTACGACAAGCCGTACCTCAAGTTCGAGCGCCTGCTGGAGACGTATCACGCCTTCGCGCCGCAGGGCCTGTCCAGCTTCCTGTCCGCCATCCCGGTCTGGATCAAGGAAAAGCTGTTCATGAAGCGCATGCTGCGCGAGGAGCTGGCCAAGATCGGCCCCGGGCGGCCGAAGCTGCTGTTCCCCGAGCATCACCTGTCCCACGCGGCCAGCGCCTACTACGCCTCGCCCTGGGACGAGGCCGCCGTGCTGACCATCGACGGCGTGGGCGAGTGGGCCACCACGACCATCGGCCACGGGCAGGGCAAGGACCTGTCCATGCTGCGCTCCATGGACTTCCCGCACTCCCTGGGCCTGCTCTATTCGGCGCTGACGTACTTCTGCGGCTTCCGCGTGAACAGCGGCGAGTACAAGCTGATGGGCCTGGCGCCCTACGGCAACGAGGGCGGCGAGCGCACCGAGCGCTTCGAGCGCCTGATGCGCGAGGAGCTCATCGACCTGCGCCCGGACGGCTCGCTGCTGCTGAACATGGACTACTTCGACTTCGCCACGGGCCTGCGCATGGTCCACGACAGGAAGTTCGAGAAGCTGTTCGGCCTCCCGCGCCGCGAGGCCGAGTCCGAGCTGACCCAGCCGTACATGGACATGGCCCTGGCCATCCAGCGCATCACCGAGGACGCTGTGCTGCGCCTGGCGCGCACCACCCGCGAGCTGACCGGCTCCAAGCGGCTGGTCATGGCGGGCGGCGTGGCGCTCAACTGCGTGGCCAACGGCAAGCTGATCCGCGAGGGCGTCTTCGACGACGTCTGGATCCAGCCCGCCGCGGGCGACGCGGGCGGCGCCCTGGGCGCGGCCCTGGCCGTGTGGCACATCCACATGGGCAACGAGCTGAGAGCCACCCCCGACGGCAAGGACCGCATGCGCGGCTCCTACCTGGGCCCCGAGTTCTCCAACAAGCGCACCGAGCGCCTGGCCCGCAAGCTCGGCGCGCCGTACAAGAAATACTGCGATTTCGGCGAGCTGACCCGCGACGTGGCCGCGCTGCTGGCCCAGGGCGAGACCGTGGTCGGCTGGTTCCAGGGGCGCATGGAATGGGGCCCGCGCGCGCTGGGCAACCGCTCCATCCTGGGCGACCCGCGCCACCCGGACACGCAGAAGAAGCTCAACCTGAAGATCAAGTACCGCGAGGGGTTCCGGCCCTTCGCGCCCTCGGTGCTGGCCGAGCGGGCCGACGAGTACTTCGGCCTGCAGGGCGAGCCGTCGCCGTACATGCTGGTGGTGGCCCCGGTGAACGACGAGCGGCGCAACCCGCTGCCGGAAGGCTACGATTCCATGGAGATGTACCAGCGCCTGTACCACCTGCGCTCGGACATCCCGGCCGTGACGCACGTGGACTATTCCGCGCGCATCCAGACCGTGCACGCCGACACCAACCCCCGCTACCACGCGCTCATCGAGGCCTTCCGCCAGAAGACGGGCTGCGGGCTGGTGGTCAACACCAGCTTCAACGTGCGCGGGGAGCCCATCGTCTGCACGCCCGAGGACGCCTACCGCTGCTTCATGCGCACGGAGA
>CAYUIN010000042.1:0-10247 GCA_964444695.1 uncultured Desulfocurvus sp. | reverse complement strand
GGGCCATGTAGCCGATGGACTGCGGGTGGTCGTAGTCCAGCACGAAGCGGTTGTCCGTGAGCTTCTTCACGCGCGAGATGGGCAGGAAGGGCAGCAGCTTTTCGCTCACGCCCACCGGGCCGGAGCCGGGGCCGCCGCCGCCGTGGGGCGTGCCGAAGGTCTTGTGCAGGTTGAGGTGCACGACGTCGAAGCCCGCGTCGCCCACGCGCAGCTTGCCCATGATGGCGTTCAGGTTGGCGCCGTCGTAGTAGAGCAGGGCGTCCACCTCGTGAATCATCTTCACGATCTCGGGCAGGTTGCGCTCGAACAGGCCCAGGGTGTTGGGGCAGGTCATCATCACGGCCGCCACGTCCTCGGACAGGGCGGCGCGCAGGGCTTCGGGGTCCACGATGCCGTCCTTGGACTCGATGGACACGACCTCGAACCCGGCCAGGGCGGCCGAGGCGGGGTTGGTGCCGTGGGCGGAGTCGGGGACGATGACCTTGGTGCGCACGTTGCCCTTGGCCTTATGGTAGGCGGCGATGAGCATCGCGCCGGTCAGCTCGCCGTGGGCACCGGCCATGGGGTGCAGGGTGTAGCCCGCCATGCCGGTGATCTCGCACAGCAGCTCCTCCATGTGGTACATGACCTCGAGGGCGCCCTGGGTGTGGTGCCCGGCCCCGCGCAGCTGGGCCATCAGCGGGTGCAGCCGGGTGAACCCCGGCAGCGCGGCCACCTGCTCGGTGAACTTGGGGTTGTACTTCATGGTGCAGGAGCCCAGGGGGTAGAAGTTGCCGTCCACCCCGAAGTTGCGGCGCGACAGGCGCGTGAAATGGCGCACCACGTCGATCTCGCCCAGCTCCGGCAGGCGCGCGCGCGAGCCGCGCAGCAGGCCCTTGGGCAGGTAGTCCTCGGCCTTGGTCCCGGTCAGCCCGGTGCAGACGCCCTTGCGGCAGGGCGTGGATTGTTCGAACAGCGTCTTCATCTGAGCAGGCCTCCCAGCATTTCGGCGAAGATGCCGATGTCCTCTGCGGTGTGCTTTTCGGTGCAGGCCACCAGCAGGCAGTTCTCCAGGCCGTCGTAGTAGCGGCCCAGGGGGAAGCCGGGCACGAAGCCGCGTTCGGTGAGCGCGTCGATGACCTCGTAGGCGGGCACGGGCAGGCGCACGGGGAATTCGTTGCAGAACGGGCCCTCGCCCAGCAGCTCGACGCCGGGGATGGCCGTCAGCCGCTTGGCGGCGAGGTGGGCCAGCTCCATGCAGCGCACGGCGGTCTGCTCCAGGCCGCCGGGGCCCAGCAGGCTCATGTGGACCAGGGTGCGCAGGGCGCACAGGGCCTGGTTGGAGCAGATGTTGGAGGTCGCCTTCTGGCGCCGGATGTGCTGCTCGCGGGCCTGCAGGGTCAGGACGTAGCCGGTGCGGCCCTGGGTGTCCACGGTGCGGCCCACGATGCGGCCCGGCATCTGGCGGACCATCTTCTTGGTGCAGGCCATGATGCCCAGGTACGGGCCGCCGAAGGACAGCGGCTGGCCCACGCTCTGGCCCTCGGCCACGGCGACGTCCGCGCCCATCTCGCCGGGGGTCTTGAGCACGGACTGCATCAGCGGATAGACGGAGATCACGCTCACCGCACCGTGGTCCTTGGCGTGGGAGAACAGCGTGGTGAAGTCGTTCACGCGGCCGAAGAAGTTGGGGTTCTGCACGACCACGGCGGCGGTCTCGTCGTCCACGGCGTCCATCAGTCCGGAGAGGTCGGTGTCGCCGTCCTTGTGCGGGACGGTGACCAGCTCCAGGTTCAGGTTCTTGGTGTACGAGTCGAGCATGATGCGCCAGATGGGCGAGAGGGCCTCGCTGACCACCAGGCGGGTGCGTTTGGAGGCGCGCACGCCCATCATCATCGCCTCGAACAGGGCCGAGCCGCCGTCGTAGACCGAGGCGTTGGCGGCCTGCATGTCCAGCAGGCGGCAGACGGCGGTCTGGTATTCGAAGATGGCCTGCAAGGTCCCCTGGGAGGCCTCGGGCTGATACGGCGTGTAGGCGGTGTAGAACTCGCCCCGGCCGGTGAGGGCGTCCACGGCGGCGGGGATGTGGTGGTCGTAGAACCCGGCGCCGAGGAAGCTCACCAGGTCGGTCCGGTTGCGGGCGGCCAGGCGCTCCATGCGGCGCATGACCTCCATCTCGGACAGCCCGGCGGGCAGCTCGAAACGTTTGGGGCGAAGCCAGGAGGGGATGTCGGCGAACAGGTCGTCCAGGGAGGTCACCCCCAGGACGTCGAGCATCTGCCGGGTTTCCTCCTCGGTATGGGGAACGTAGGGCATTGGGCCTCTCCGTGCGGAGGTTAGTGGGACTCGGCTGCGGCCAGCTCTTCGTACTCGTCGGCGCCCAGCAGGTTCTCGGGCTCGCTGGACAGCTTGAACTTCACCAGCCAGCCTTCGCCGTAGGGGTCCTGGTTGACGATCTCGGGGGCGTCCTCCAGGGCGGGGTTGACCTCGATGATCTCGCCGGACACGGGGGCGTAGATCTCGCTGGCGGCCTTCACGGACTCGACGGTGCCCATCTCGCTGCCGGCCTCGAAGGTGTCGCCCACCTCGGGCAGTTCGACGTAGGTCAGGTCTCCGAGCTGCTCCTGGGCGAAGTGGGTGATGCCGACGGTGGCGATTTCGCCTTCGATGAGGGCCCACTCGTGGGACTTGGCGTACAGCAGTTCCTTGGGAATCACGGCGTCCTCCTTGGTCCCGCGAGGGTCTGCGGGGCTCGGTGGTTTGGGGGCTTTGGGGCTGGTTGCACCAACGGGCCGAAGGCCCGGACCTTGGCGTAAAAGGCCGGACTTATACCTTTCCGGCCCCGGGGGCAAGTGAACTGAAACGGCCTGGAGATTCAGGGCGTTGCGAGGTTCGGCGGGGTGCGTCTGCGGCACAGGGGAGGAGGCGGGAAGGCCAGGGGCGCCGCGCGGCGCCCGGAGGCTACTCGGCGTTCTCCAGGGGCAGTCCCAGGTTGCGGATTTCGTTGAGCAGCGTCTTCTTGCGGATGGGCTTGACCAGGTACGAGGTCGCCTCGCCCAGGAAGAAGGCGTCGTGCAGCTCCTTGGTGTCGTCCAGGGCGGAGATCATCACGGCCTTGACGCGGCTTTGCTCGGGCACGCCCAGGTCGGACTCGATCTCGCGGATTTCGCGCAGGGCCTGCTGCCCGTCCATGTTGGGCATGATGATGTCCAGGCAGATCAGGTCGTAGGGCTCGCCGTTCTTGATGGAGCTCTTGAAGGCCTCCACGGCCTCCTCGCCGTCCACGGCAACGTCGCAATATCCGAAGGGATACAGAATTTTCTGCATCAGCCTGCGGCTGTCGAAATCGTCGTCGACTATCAGAAAACGCATGGGCCCACCCCCGTGGAAGAGTGCGTGGAAATACCTGTCGATATGTAAGCAGACCTGTAATGAATTTTGTGACGCATGGCAACCGCCCGGATGCTTGAGGCCCGAGCGGGAAAGGGGTAGGCTCGCGAGGCCGCTTCCCGCCGGGGCGGCCCCATCCCGCAAAGGAGTGCCCAGTGCAGATTCTGCAATATTTTTCCGCAGTTCCCCTGGCCCAGGCCGCCCAGCGCACAGGCTGGGAGGGCTGGCCCTTCCAGAGCCCGGACGGCGGCTTCAGCCTCACGGCCTCGGTGGCCCGGGTGCTGTTCGTGCTGGCGGTCTTCGGGCTTTTGGCCTGGATCCTGCGCAAGCTCTTCGGCCCGGGCGGGCCCATGCGCCCCGCGGAGTTCGGCACCGGGCACATCGCCGAGCGCGAGCAGCGGCGCGAGGCCCTGCGCGGGCTGCGCGCCCGGCACAAGGCGGGCGAGCTGTCCGACGCCGAGTTCGCCGAGCGCAGCCGGGAGCTGGAAGAGCGATGACCCCCGAGCTGCCGCCCCGCCCGGAAGTCGACCCCGCCGATCCGCTGGGACCGGAACTGGCCCTGTTCGACGCCTGCTACGCCCGCCACCAGGCCCTGGTGCCGGACCAGGTCGCGAACATGGAACTCAAGCGGGACCACAGCCTGCGCGTGCTGGCCGAGGCCCGGGCCATCACCGCCAGCCTCGGCCCGGCGGACGGCCTGGACCGCGCGGCGGACCCCGGCCAGGAACGCGAGATCCACGTGGCCGCGCTGTACCACGACGCGGGCCGCTTCCCGCAGCTGGTGCGCTGGGGCACGTTCGACGACAAGACCTCCGCCAACCACGGCACGCTGGGCGTGCGCGCCATCCGCGCCTGCGGGCTGCTGGACGGGGCCCGGCCCGGGCCCGCGCGCCTGGTGCGCGTCGTGGTCGCCCTGCACAACCGCCGCCTGATGCCCCGGGGCCTGCCGCCGCGCATGGACCTGGCCCTGCGCGTGGTGCGCGACGCCGACAAGCTGGACATCCTGCGCGTGATGCTGGCCCAGTTCCGCTCCGGAGCCCGCAACGACGTGGTCACCCTGGGCCTGGCGCGCGACGAGGCGGCCTACACCCCGACGCTGCTCACCCGCCTGCTCGAGGGCCGTCAGGGCGTTTATGAGGACATGCGCTTCGTCAACGATTTCAAGCTGCTGCTCCTGTCCTGGGCCAGCGGGCTGGAATTCGCGGCCTCGCGCCGGGCGTTCCTTGAGCGCGGCTACGTGCGCGAGCTGACCGGCGCGCTGCCCGACCTGCCGGACTTCGCCGGGCTGTGCGGGCGCCTGGAGGCGGCGCTGGCGGCCACCCTGTAGCGGCCCCGCCCGCTCCCGCCGGGCCCCGTTGCGCCCCGTCCGGCGCGCCGCCCTTGATTTCCCGGGCACTTGCGTGGATAATGCCCGATGCCCGGAAACGGACCACGAGGATGCCAGCGTGACCGAAGAGCCCCGTAAAGACATGGATCTTATGGAAATGCCCATCGAGGGCGTGGCCGCCTACTGGCTGTCGCTGAAGAAGATCATGGGCCCCAAGATCGCCCCCAAGACCTTGCAGGACGAGGCCGAGAAGACCTCCGAGCCCTTCATCCGCTACATGCTCGAACTTTGCCTGAGCGGCCTGGACGAGACCGCCGCGCGCCGCGCCGGGGCCCGGCGCCGCGAGACCGCCCTGCGCGAAATGGGCCTCAAGATGAACCTGATGCGCGACGCCCTGGTCTGCATCGCCGCGGGCGAGAACCCGCGCATGGCGCTGATGCGCATGTTCGCCCGCCTCCCCGGGCCGGTGATCAGCGAGGACAACGCCACCAAGATGGCCCTGGACATGGTCCGCCTGGCCGAGAAGAACAAGGACGCCTACGTGGTCACCATCTCCACGGCGCTCTCGCGCGAGGAGCTGCTGGTCAAGCTGATGTTCTACGTGCTCTGGGCCCGGCGCGAGGGCCCGGCCTCCCTGGAGGCCTTCGGCCAGAACGGGCGCTGCCGGTTCTTCGTGCAGGCCCTGGCCATGACCTCCGACGGACACGACCGCAGCTTCGTCAAATCCTGCCTGGAGGTCGCCGCCGCCGAGGCCCTGACCGACGCGGGCCAGAAGATGGACCTGGCCCTGGACATGGCCCTGGCCCTGCGCGCCAAGACCAGCTACGAGGACCTGTTCCGCGTGGCCCAGGCCTACCTGACCTGACCATGGCCCACGACGCTCCCACCCGCATCTTCCAGGTCCCGGACGCCGCCGCCGGGACGCGACTGGACGCCTTTTTGGCCGCCGAACTGGCCGGGGAGGGCGTTTCGCGCTCCGTGGTGCAGGACCTGGTGCGCGGCGGCGAGGTCGCCGTGGACGGCGCGCCCTGGACCAAGCCGGGGCGCAAGCTCGAGGGCGGGCAGTCCGTGGCCGTGCGCCTGGACCTGCCGGGCACCGAGCTGGTGCCCGAGGCCCTGCCCCTGGACGTGGTCCACGAGGACGCGCGCCTGGCCGTGATCGACAAGCCCGCCGGGCTGACCGTGCACCCCGCGCCCGGGGTGGACACGGGCACCCTGGTGCACCGCGTGCTGCACCGCTGGCCCGCCGCCCGCGCCATGGACGGCGAGCGCCCCGGCATCGTGCACCGCATCGACAAGGACACTTCCGGGCTGATGGTCGTGGCCCTGGACGAGGCCGCGCGTCTGGCCCTGGCCGAGGACTTCGCCCTGCGCCGCGTGCGCAAGGAATACCTGGCCCTGGTCCACGGCCGCCCCGTGCCCGGCGTCGGCGCCTGGGGCGAGATCGACGCGCCCATCGGCCGCCACCCGCGCCAGAAGACCAAGATGGCCGTGCTGGACAAGGGCGGACGCGACGCGCGCAGCTCCTGGACCCGGCTGTGGACCTCCGCCGACGGCCGCGCCAGCCTGCTGCGCGTGCGCATCCACACCGGCCGCACGCACCAGATCCGCGTGCACATGGCCCACATCGGCCACCCGCTGCTGGGCGACGCCGTGTACGGCTCGCGCGAGCACGCCGAGCTGCTGCGCGACCTGCGCCTGGACCCGGCCCAGGTGCCGCGCCAGATGCTCCACGCCTGGCGCCTGGCCCTGACGCACCCCGAGACGGGCCGGCGCCTGGAATTCTTCCGCGAACCCCCGCGCGACTTCACGGACCTGGCCCGGCTGCTGGCGCGGCGCGTGTACCGCGTGGGTCTGGTGGGCATGCCGGGCTGCGGCAAGTCCGCCCTGGCCGGGTTCCTGGCCCGGGACGGGGTGCCCGTGTTCTCGGCGGACCGCTGCGTGGCCGAGCTGTACGAGCCCGGCGCCGACGGCTGGACCATGCTGCGCCGCCGCTTCGGGCCGGACATGGCCCCCGACGGCAGGCCCGTGGCCAAGGCCGCCTTGTTCGCCGCCATGCGCGGCTCGGACGCCGTGCGCCGCGAGGTGCTGGACGTGGTCCACCCGCTGGTGCGCCACCGCCTGGAGGAATTCTGGCTGGAGCACGCCCGGGAGGAGTTGGCCCTGGCCGAGGTGCCGCTGCTGCTGGAAGGCGGCTGGCCCGCCCAGGGGCTGACCGACGCCGTGCTCGGCGTGCACTGCCCCGAGGCCGCGCGCCGGGACCGGCTGGCCTCCCTGCGCGGCTGGGACGAGGCCACGGCGGCGGCCCTGGAATCCTGGCAGTGGCCCGAGGCCGACAAGCTGGCCCGCTGCGACCTGGTGGCCGAAAACGCGGGCGACCTGGACGCCCTGCGCGACGAGGCCCGCCGCGTGCTGGCCGCCCTGCGCGGGCGCGCCGGAGCCGCCGGAGCCGAGTCCGACGCCGCCCTGGCCGCCCTTTGGGCCCCGCTGCCCCCCGGCGACGGGGACGACCCGGGCGACGCGACCGGCGCTCCATACGACGCCCCATACGGCGCCCCGTACGATGCCGACGAGGAGGACGGCCCGTGATCCCCCTGCGCGACAGCATCCCCCGCGTCCACGTGCCCTACGCCACCTGGACCATCATCCTGCTGAACACCCTGGGTTTCGCCTTCACCCTGATCCTGACCCCGCCGCAGCGCGAGGCCCTGTTCCACCTCTTCGGCGTGGTCCCGCTGCGCTTCGCCCAGCCGGAGCTGGCCCTTCGCGCCGGATACCCCGAGTTCGGGCTGTACGCCTTCGTCAGCTACATGTTCCTGCACGGCGGCTGGCTGCACTTTCTGGGCAACATGTGGACCCTGTGGATCTTCGCCGACAACATCGAGGACGTCATGGGCCCGGCGCGGTTCACGGTGTTCTACCTCTGCTGCGGGCTGGCCGCCCTGGGCACGCACTACCTGTTCAACATGCACGACACCTCGCCCGTCATCGGCGCCAGCGGGGCCATCGCCGGGGTCATGGGCGCCTATTTCCTGCTCTATCCCCACGCCCGCGTGGTGACGCTGATCCCCATCTTCATCTTTCCGCTGATCCTGCAACTCCCGGCCGTGCTCTTCCTGGGGCTGTGGTTCCTGACCCAGTTCCTGTCCGGCGTCACCGAACTGGCCGGGGGCCGGGCCGGGGGCATCGCCTGGTGGGCCCACGCGGGCGGGTTCGTCGCCGGGATGCTGCTCCTGCCCCTGTTCCGCCGCCCGGGCCGCTGCTACTTCTGCGCCCGGGGCGAGCAGGATCCGTTCCGCAAGTACCCGCTGCTGCGCCGCTGAGGGCCCGCCCCGCGCCGCTCGCGCGCCCGGGAGCGCCCCTGCGCGGGCAGCCGGGAGTGGACATTTGCGCAAATCTGTTTATTGGTGTTGGGCGCGCCGCGTCGGGGAACGCCTTTTCGCCGCGGCGCACCAGCAATCCGAACCGAGGTCACCATGCTGAAAATCGAAAACCTGCACGTGAAGATCGGCGACAAGGAGGTGCTCAAGGGCATCGACCTGACCATCGCCGAAGGCGAGACCTTCATCCTGTTCGGCCCCAACGGCTCGGGCAAGACCACCCTGCTCATGACCCTCATGGGCTTCGGCAACTACACCATCACCGGCGGCCGCATCCTGTTCAAGGACGTGGACATCACCCACGCCCCCATCCACGAGCGGGCCCGCCTGGGCATCGGCATGAGCTTCCAGCGCCCGCCGACCATACACGGCCTCAAGACCCGCCACCTGGTGGAGATGTGCGCCGTGCACGGACACAACAAGGACGGCATCGACGTGGACGCCATGGCCGGACGCGTGAATTTCGACACCTTCCTGGACCGCGACATCAACGCGGGATTCTCCGGCGGCGAGATCAAACGCTCCGAACTGCTCCAGCTCATGGCCCAGGCCCCGGACCTCGTGCTCTTCGACGAGCCCGAATCCGGCGTGGACCTGGAAAACATGAAGCTCATCGGCACCACCGCCCGCAAGCTCCTGGACGGCTTCATCGAGCCGCGCCCCGGCGTGTCCATGAAGGAACAGAAATCCGTGCGCAAGACCTCCGGGCTGATCATCACCCACACCGGCTACATCCTGGAATACGTCAACGCCGACCGGGGCCAGGTGATGTACAACGGGCACCTGTGCTGCGAGGCCCGGCCCCGCGACATCCTGGACCACGTGGGCAAGTACGGCTACCAGGAATGCGTGCGCTGCTTAAGCCCCCAGGCCGTGACCATCGAAGACTCCGTGGGAGGCGCCAAGTGACCAACCCCGAATTCAAGCTCTCCGATTTCAACTTCCAGGGCGCCGAGGCCCAGGCCATCGAAGACCTCTCCACCCTGGACGAAAAGGACAAGAAACGCCTGCTCTACGCGGGCGTGGACGTGGACCAGAAAAACCGCGCCGGGTCCTTCCTGCACATGGACCACTCCGGCGTCCACTGCCGCTCCAACAACCCCGGCGTCGAAATCCTGGACATCAAGAAGGCCCTGGAAAAATACGACGGCCTGGACCAGTACTTCTGGAAACAGGTGGACCCGGACAAGGACGAGTTCACCCGCGCCGCCCGCGAAACCCTGCACGGCGGCTACTTCGTGCGCACCGAAAAGGGCGCCAAGATCACCGAGCCCGTGCAGTCCTGCCTGTTCCTCAAGGGCCAGGCCGTGGGCCAGAACGTCCACAACGTGGTCATCGTCGAGGAAGACTCCGAGCTGCACATCATCACCGGCTGCGCCGTGGCCGGAGAGACGCAGGCCGCCGCGCACCTGGGCATCAGCGAGTTCTTCATCAAGAAGGGCGCCAAGCTGACCTTCACCATGATCCACAACTGGGGCCACAACACCGTGGTCCGGCCCCGCACCGCGGGCGTGGTCGAGGCCGGGGGCCAGTTCCAGAACAACTACGTGCTCCTGCAACCCGTCAAGACCCTGCAATCCTACCCGTCCATCACCCTGGCCGGGGAGGGCTCCGTGGCCCGCTTCAACTCCGTGCTCGTGGCGCCCACCGGCTCGCACATCAACTCCGGCAGCCGCATCAACCTCATGGCCCCGAACACGCGCGGCGAAATCATCTCCCGCACCATGACCACCGGCGGCACCATCATCGCCCCGGCGAACATCACCGCCGGAGCCGTGCCCGCGCGCGGACACCTGGAATGCAAGGGCCTGATCCTCGGACAGGGCCGCATCTGGGCCATCCCCGAACTGGACGGCACCCTCGAAGGCGTCGAACTCTCCCACGAGGCCGCCGTCGGCAAGATCGCCCAGGAAGAGATCGAATACCTCCAGGCGCGCGGCATGGACGAGGACGAAGCCACCTCCACCATCGTGCGCGGCTTCCTCAACGTGGACATGGAAGGCCTGCCCGACAAGCTCAAGCAGGCCATCGACGACCAGATCAACCACCTCGACGCCAGCGACGCCATGTAGCGCGTGGGCCGGGCCGGTGTCGCGCCGGGGAGGAATGGCCGGGCCGGGCGGTCGTTGGCTCGGGCGCGTATTTGCCTCCGGCGGCTCAAGGGAAAAATC
>CAYUIN010000041.1:0-10346 GCA_964444695.1 uncultured Desulfocurvus sp. | reverse complement strand
GTACTCGGGCAGCACGCGCGAATCGATGTAGAACACGTCGTGCCCGGGGATGGTGTTCACGTTGGGCACGTTGGCGTCCTTGCGCGTGGGCGAGAAGGTCGACGTCGGCGGGGCGAACAGGGCGTCCTCGGCCGGGAATTCGTCGTGCAGGCGCCGGGTGCGCAGGATGAAGTCTGCGGCGGCCATCAGCGTGTTCACGCCCTCGGCCGGGGTCGAGGCGTGGCACTGCTTGCCGAAGATCTCCACCTTCAGCCAGAGCATGCTCTTTTCCGAGACCTCCATCAGCGAGGAGTCGCGCACGCCGAAATCCGGCACCAGGAACAGGTCGCGGGGGCCGAACAGCTCCGCGTGGTTCTGGACCACGTAGTCCAGGCCGTAGGCGCTGCCGGTTTCCTCGTCCGCCACCAGGAGCAGGCCCAGGGTGATGGGCGGGGTCTCGCCCTTGTCCAGCAGGGCCTTGGCCACCAGCAGCGAGGGCACGATGCCGCCGTGGTTGTCCTCCACGCCGCGCCCGATGATCACGTCGCCGTCGACCTTCAGTTCGTACGGGTCCGACTCCCACAGGTCGCGGTTGCCCGGGGGCACGATGTCCGTGTGGGAGATGATCCACAGGGTGCGCGAGGTGTCCTTGCCGGGGATGCGGGCGCAGATGTTCGGCCGCACGCCGCTGGGCACGCGCGCGTCCGGCGCGTCGTAGCGCACGATGTCCGTCAGGCCCATTTCGCGCAGGACGTCCATCAGGTGTTCGGTCTTGGCCAGTTCGCCGTCGCCGTCGTTGTCCGGCCCCAGGGCCGGGATGGCCACCAGGCCGCGTTGCAGGGCAACGACCTCGGGGGCGAGGGTGTCGATATGCTCAAGAAGTGCTTTGGGCATGCGGAAAACGCTCCGTGCTGCGGGTTGCGACAGTGGAAAGCGCCGTGGGCGCGACGCCAGTATACACCGGGCGCGCGGGAAAAACAAAAGGGGCGGGCATAGCGCCCGCCCCCTGGTGCCGAAATAAGGGCGAAGGGGCCTAGCGACCGCGGGCGGCGCGCTTGGAAGCCTTCAGCGGGTTGATCTTGACCTTGCCGGTCTGGTCCACCTCGGCGCGGACGTGGGTGGCGAAGTTGCACGCCTTGCGGCCCCACTTGGCGGCGGGCTGGGCGTAGCTGCTGCAGTACTTGCCGCTGGTGTGCTCCACCACGCGCTCGCAGCCTTCGCATTTGTCGATGATCTGCTCCATGACGACGCCGTTCAGGGTCAGGCCGGTGTCGGTCATGACGGCGTTGTCCAGAATGGTGCTCGCTTGCTTCTTGGCCATGGGTCTGTCTCCTTAACGTTCCGAACCCGCCGCGCGGGCGGGCATGAGTTCCTGGGTTTGTCTGGAAGCGGCAGAGTATTTATTTATAAGCGCCCGCTTGTCAAGCGTCTGTTGCTGTTTTTTGCCCGTCCGGGCGAGGGGACCGTGGTTCGGGGCCGCCTCAGCCGCCCAGGGCCCAGGCCCGCAGCCGCTCGGCGCAGGCCGCCAGCTCCTGCGGCTCGGCCCCCGCGAACCGCCCGTCGCGGTACACCGCGCGCCCGGCCACCATGCTCAGCCGGACCTCCGCCCCGCTGGCGGCATACGCCAGGTGCGACGCGGGGTTGTACAGCGGCACCATGTTCGGCGCGTCCAGGTCCAGGGCCGTGAGGTCCGCCGCCGCGCCGGGCGTCAGGCGCCCCAGCTCCGGGCGGCCCAGCAGGCGCCCGCCGCCCAGGGTGGCCATGTCCAGCACGGCCTGGGCCGGGACGGCCGTGGCGTCCGCCGTGCGGGCCTTCTGGGTCAGGGCCGTGGCGCGCATCACGGAAAACAGGTTCAGGCAGTTGGAGCTGCCCGCGCCGTCCGTGCCCAGGCCGACGGGCACGCCCGCCGCCAGCATCTCGGCCACGGGCGCGTGCCCGCAGGCCAGCTTCATGTTCGAGCGCGGGTTGTGCGAGACCCCGGCCCCGGAGGCGGCCACGGCGGCGATCTCCCCGTCCGTGAGGTCCGTCATGTGCACCAGCACGGCGCGCGGGGTCAGGCAGCCCAGGTCCGCCAGGTAGGGCACCGGGCGCTTGCCGAACATCTCCAGGCTGCGGGCCGTCTCCTCGGCGTTCTCGGCGGCGTGGATCATCCACGGCACGTCCAGGCGCTCGGCCAGCTCGAAGCTCTTTCGCAGCACCTCGGGCGAGGTGGTGTACACCGCGTGCGGGGCCACGGCCGCGCCCACCAGGGCCGAGCCGCGCAGGGACTCGGCGAAGGCCTCGATGTGCCCGAAGGCCTCGTCCGGCGTGTCGTAGGCCCGGGTGGCGAAGGACAGCACGCCCGTGCCCAGCATGGCGCGCAGGCCCATGCGCTCCACGGCCCGGGCCGCGTCCGGCTGGAAGAGGTACATGTCCGCGAAACAGGTCGTGCCCGAGGCCAGCATCTCCGCGCAGGCCAGCAGCGCCCCGTCGTACACCACCTCCGGCGTCAGGCGGTTCTCCACGGGCCAGATATGGTCCGTGAGCCACTGCATCAGCGGCAGGTCGTCCGCCAGGCCGCGAAAGGCCGTCATGGGCGCGTGGGTGTGGGTGTTCACCAGCCCGGGCAGCACCAGGCAGCCGGAGAGGTCCAGGGTCTCGGGCGCATCGTGCGCGGCGGCGACCTCGGCCCAGGGCCCGGCCGCCAGGACCTTGCCGTCTGAAAGCGCCAGGCCGCCGTCTTCGAGGACCGTGCGCGCCGCGTCCTGGAGCACCAGGATGCCCGCGCGGACCAGGGTCTCGCAGGGAGTCGGAATATGGGGATCGCTCACGCCGCGCCTCCGGGGAACTGCCCGCGCACCCAGCGCGCGGCGGCGCGGACCTCGGCCAGCAGGGCCGGGTAGTCCAGGCGCGGGAAGGCGCCGTCGTGGTACAGCACCTCGCCGCCGACCATGGTCAGGCGCACCTCGCCGCCCGAGGCGGCGTACACGCAGTGCGACACGGGGTTGTACACGGGCTGCATGTTCGGGGCCGTGAGGTCCAGGGCCGTGACGTCCGCCGCCTTGCCCGGCTCCAGGGAGCCCAGCTCGGGCCAGTCCAGGCAGGCCGCGCCGTGGCGGGTGGCCATGTCCAGCACGGTCTGCGCGGGCAGGACCGTGGGGTCCATGCGCAGGGCCTTTTGCAGCAGCGCGGCCGAGGCCATCTCGCCGAACATGTTCAGGTCGTTGTTGCTGCACGCCCCGTCCGTGCCCAGGCCGACCACGGTCCCGGCGTCCAGGAGCTTCTGGGCCGGGCAGTAGCCGTTGGCCAGCTTCATGTTGCTCTCCGGGTTGTGGGAGACGCGGGTGCCCGTGGCGCCCAGGAGCGCGATCTCCTCTTCCGTGAGGTCCACGCAGTGCGCGGCCAGGGTGCGCGGGCCGAGCAGGCCCAGGGAGTGCAGGTAGGCCACGGGGCGCCGGCCCTGGGCCTCGAGGCACTGGGCCGTCTCCGTGGCGGACTCGGCCAGGTGGACGTTCAGCGGAATGTCCAGCTCCTCGGCCAGGGCCATGGTTTTGGTCAGGAGTTCCGGGGTGGTGGTGTACACGGCGTGGGGCATCACGGCGGTGCGCAGGCGGGGGTGCCCGGCCCAGCGCTCGTGCATGGCGCGGACCACGTCCAGCGCGCCGTCCAGGTCCTTGTACGCCGGGGACGGGAAGGCGAAGACCACCTCGCCCACGCGCGCCCGCAGCCCGGCCTGGTCCACGGCCTCGGCCACGGCCTGTTCCATCAGGTACATGTCGCAGAAGCAGGTGGTGCCGGTGCGCAGCATCTCCGCGCAGCCCAGCAGCGCGCCCAGGCGCACCAGCTCCGGCGTGAGCTTCTGCTCCACGGGGAAGATATGTCTGGTCAGCCAGTCCATGAGCGGCAGGTCGTCCGCCAGGCCGCGCATCAGGGTCATGGAGACGTGGGTGTGGGCGTTGATCAGCCCGGGCAGCAGCAGGGACTGGCCGAGGTCGATGGTCCGGGCCGGGGCGTGGGCGGGCTGCACGGCCGCGCGCGGGCCCACGGCCAGGATGCGCCCGTCGGACACGGCCAGGGCCGCGTCCTCGACGACGGTCCGGTCCGCGTCCTGGGTCAGGCACAGCCGGGCCAGGAGCAGGAGGTCGCAGGGAGTGGGGGACATGGGTACGCCTTGTCTGGTGTTTGCGAAGAAGACCCGAACCTTGTAATGGAACTGGGGGACGCCCGCAAGACCGGGGCCCGAGGAGAGACGCATCATGAGCAGGCAAGACGGGGCCCCCGGCCCGCTGACGGGCACGGCGGCCCTGTGCATCCACGGCTTCGGCAGCACGCCCTTCGAGATGCAGGGCCTGGGCCGGGCCCTGGAACGGGCGGGCTGCGAAACCGACCTGCCGTTGCTGCCAGGCCACGGCACCACGCCCCGCGACTGGGACCGCAGCACCTTCGCGGACTGGACCGGCGCCGTGGAGCGGTCCTACGACGCCCTGGCGGAGCGGGCCGAACGGGTCTTCGTCTGCGGGCTGTCCATGGGCGGCCTGCTGGCCCTGCACCTGGGCACGGTGCGCCGTCCGGCGGCCATCGCCGCCCTGGCCGCGCCGGTCTACCTGTACCGCTACTATCCCCTGGAAATCATCGACTGGCGCCTGCCGTTCCTGCCGCTGCTCAGGCATTTCCGCCCGCTGTGGCGCGTCGCGCCCCCGGCCGGGGACTCGCGGGTCATCGCGCCCTGGAAGGGCTACGAGGGCGTGGTGGCGCTGAACGCCCTGACAGAGCTGATGCGCGGGATGCGCGCCGTGCGCGCCCGCCTCGGGGAGATCCGCTCCCCGCTGCTGGCCCTGCACAGCCCCGGCGACCGCACGGCGCCCTTTTCCAGCTCGCAGGAGATCGTGCGCCGCGCCGGGTCGCTGGTCCGGCGGCTGGAGGTCCTGCCCATCGCCGAGCGCACCACCGGCCACCACCTGCTGACCACCCACGAGGAGACCCGGGGCAGGGTGGAGGCGCTGGTTCCTGAGTTTTTCACCGAGCAGTTGCTGGGGGCGTGAGGCCCGGGGCGCCCGCCGCGTTCAGCGGACGGGGCGCAGGTCCTCGTAGCGCGCGTCGAGCACGATGCCGAAGTGCGCGGCCAGGGCGTCCAGGTAGCCTTGCCCCTCGGGCAGCGCGAGCCGCTCCTCGCACCCGTCGCGGACCAGGGTCAGCCGGTCGTTGTACAGGCTGGCCCAGCCGTTTTCCAGGGGCTTCATGGCCACCCGGCTGGTGGTGAAGAAGGACCTCGGGTGCGTGGACGTGAAGTGGTTGCCGTAGTCGATGTCCGGCTGGAAGACGTGTTCCATGTCGAAGCTGTAGAGATTGCGCCAGACCGCGCCCTCGCGCTTCTGGAACATGGTCCCGAAATCCCCCCCGTCCGTCAAGCGGTACGACTCGCCGCCCACGTCCCGCACCGTGTCCCGTTCCAGGGGCAGGGGCTGCCTCGGGGTGTCCTTGCCGAACCCGACGTCCGCCAGCCAGCGGCGCCCGTCCAGTTCGACGAGGCAGATTTGGTGCCCGCGCCCGGACGGCTCCCCGGACACGTGGACCCGCGCCAGCAGCGGGCGGGCCGCGAAGCCGAAGGCGCGCAGCGCCGCCAGGAACAGGCCGTTCAGCTCAAAGCAATAGCCCCCGCGCGGGCGGCGCACCAGCTTGTCGAACAGGCGCTCCGGGGTCAGGTCGATGCCCCGGCCCAGCTGAATGTCGAAATTTTCAAAGGGGATGTGCAGCAGTTGCGCCCGCTGCAGGGTGTGCAGGCCATCCGCCGTCGGCGGTATGGTCCCGCTGAGGTGCAGCCGCCCAAGGTAGGCGGCCGCGTCGAAAAGAGCGCGTGCCATGGGATTCCCCGGCTGAGCCCGCCGTCCGTTACATGAACAGCATGTCGATGTCGAACTTGATGACTTCCTTCTTCTCCTCGCGGAACTGTTCCTTCTGACGCTCCTGGGCGGCGGTCAGGATCTCCGAAATCTCCTTTTCCTGCTCCGGCGACAGGTTCATCAGGCGCACGCCCACGGACTCGGCGTCCAAACGCGCCACCTCGCCATGCAGCTTCTTGACCTCGGGCCGGGTGCCGACCTCCTGGAGCTTCAGGATGTTGAACTTCAGCTCCTCGCCCACCGTGAACTGGTCCTGCATGGGGTTGAAGGCCAGCGAGCGGATGCTCATCTCCGTGAGCGCGAAATGCTCCTTGCGGCCCTTCACCTCGATCAGCAGGTCCGGGACCCAGAAGCGCACCGTGCCGCGCTTCTCCTCCTCCTGCTCCTCCTCTTCCTTCTTCTTGGCGAAGGCCAGGCTGCCTTCGGACTCCGTCCACTTCCGGCCCGTGATGGCCTTGAAGACCTTGCGCGCCTCGGCGAAGTCGTCCTGGAGCTTGAGCGCCGACTCCACCTGGGCCTTGGCGCCGTCCTTGTCCCCGCCGCGCAGCAGGGCCTGGCCCAGGGAGAGGTAGTGGGCCGGATTGTCCGGCTCCACGGCCGCTGCGCGCTGGTACAGGTCCTTGACCTTGGCGGGGTCGCCCGTCTCGCCCAGGGCGGCGGCGGCCTCGGCGAAAGGGTTCGGGGCCTTGGCGTCGTAGAGCCGCAGCTCCATGTACACCTTCTCGGCCTCGGCCATGTCCCCGCGCTGGACCAGGACCTTGGCCGCCGTGTTCAGGAACAGCTGCTGCTGGGCCACGTCCTTCTTGCGCTTGCAGGCCTCGGCCAGGCCGAGATAGGCCTCGGCGCAGGCGGCGTTGGCCCGGGCGGCCTTGGTGAAATAGGCGATGGCGGACTGGGTGTCGTAGCCGTCCAGGGCCTTGTGCCCCAGCTCCAGGAGCTTGGCCTCCTGGCTCTGGGCCTCGGGCGCCTTGGGGCGCGGGGCCAGGGCCTTCTTGAGCTTGCTCAGCAGGATGGCGGAGTCGAACGGTTTGACCAGGAATTCCGAAGCCCCGGCCTTCATATGGGCCTGGACGATGGAGACGTCCTTCTTGGTGGACATCATCAGGACGGGCATGCGCGAGAATTGGGGAGTGGAGCGGATCTTCTTGAGCAGCTGGATGCCGTACTTGCCCGCCACCACGGCCTCGCAGAGCACGATGCCCCCGCCCTTGGTGGCCAGGTGGCGCCAGGCTTCGACGATGTCCCCGGCGGTGGAGACGTTCTCGAACCCCAGCTTGGAGACGACGGCGGCGATGGCCCTGCGGACGGATTCGTTGTCGTCCACAATGAGCACGGGAAGATCTTTGAGTGATGCCATCGAGCCCTCGGTCCGCGTTCGCTACATCAGACCGCCCGCGCCCTGGGCGACGCTCGTCCGCGCGGGGTGGTCCTGCTTCAGCCGGGCCAGCGCCATGGTCATCTCCTGGTCCAGCCGGGCCCGGATGGCCGTCTGCTGGGACAGGGGCAGGCGAGAGAGGCGCATTTCCCGCTCGCGGTAGACCTCCTGCAACAGATTGCGGTTGAAGTCCCCACCGTGGGCCTGGGCGCGCCTGCTGGCCGCTATGAATATGTTCGCTCCGCCACTGGGGCCGTGATGCACCGCCGTGCTCCAAAGCACTTCGCGGATCACCGCGCCGTGGGCGTCGAGGTCGAGCCCGGTCTGCTCACGGACGGCCTGTATGGTCGGCGAGTAGTAATGGCTGTGGACGAAATCGTCCTGCAACTTTTCGAAGAGCCTCGGGTGCTCGGCGGCGATGTGCTGCCACTCGCGGGGCATGGACCCGCTGGTTCCGCCCGTGTCCGCCGTCCCGGCCGAACGCAACCTTTGTGCCCACGATGGGGCCCGCTTGTCCAGATATTTTATGAAGTTCCGTATCGCGCCCATGCGCGACGAGATCTGGTATTTTCCGTACGAGGTGCCGCCCTTGGCGTCGTAGCCGATGGCGAACACGCCGCGCACGCCGGACTCGAACAGCGCCGACAGCGACCCCAGGTCCGCCCGCCGCGCCGCCGCCTGACGGATCTTGTCCAGCCGCGTCAGCGGCGGGGCGATGGCCGAGGAGGGCAGATCCGCCTGCGCCAGGGCCCGCTCGCCGCCGGACAGCGGCACCGCCGCGAAAACCCGGGACAAACGCCCCGGACGCGAGGCCGCCGCAAGGATGGCCTCCTTGTCCTGCGGATGGAACGCCCCGTGGTCCACCGGCATGCGGACCTCGTTCTTGGCCACCGCGCGGCGCACGGAGTCGAAATCCTCCGGCCCCGGCTGCGGCACCGGCCGCGCCGCCACCGGCAGCCCGAGCAGCGGGTGCCGCACCGCGTCCGCCAACAACGCCACGTCGTCCTCGCCCGTGAAGACAACCGGCTCCGCACCGGGCGCCTCCAGCCGCACCAGATACTGCCCCGGCAGCGGCGAACGCGGATGCAGCGCGGGCAGATAGGCCTCGGCCAGGTCGCGGTACTCCTCGGCCAGCTCCGGGTCCAGGACCTGGGTCCGGTCCGCCCCGTCCACCGCCGCCGACAGCGCCGCGCGCCGCGCGCCGCCGCCCTCGTCCGGCAAAAACGTCTGCAAGAACGCCACTTCCAGCGCAAAGACCACGAACAGGTACACGAACAGCGTCAGCGGGAACTGCCAGCGCTCCGGCGGCCGCAACCCGGCGCCGAAACGCCGCGCGGCCAAGGCCCCGACGCACAGCCCGCGCCACAGCTCCCGCCCGGCCATGATCCGCGCCGCACGCCCCTGGCGCGCCCAGCGCCCGGCCCACTCGCGCACCTCCCGCCGCGTTTCGGAAACCATCTCCCCCAAAAACAGGCAGCGCCGCCACGCCATGCGGCGCGCGGCGCAATACGCCACGGGAACGGTGAATTTCCAGAATCCGCTGCAAAACGGTCGATGCAAATCCATAACCCCTGTCCAGGCTCGATCTCCACACCCCGCCGCCCGCGCCAAAAATCGGACGCGCGCAGGCCGGGCCCTGCCGCATTTTGCAATAAGCATACCCGCCTTGTCGAGAAAAACGCACTGATTCCAGCAAAAAGAACCAAATCCCCCGACCGACGCGGCAGCGGCCGCGGCGGTCAGGGGAAATGGAGCAGGACCTGGTCGCTGCCGGGGCGGATGCGCAGCAGGAGGCGGGCGGTGGGGGCGATGCGGGCCGGGGCCTGTCCGGCCACGTCGAAGCGGGTGCGCGAGAGGCGCACGGGGATGACGGTGTCGCCGGACACGGCGATGAGGGACAGGAAGGTGTCGTTGTCCAGGACCTGGCGTTGCCACTCGTCGGCGCAGTCCCAATGGACGCCGAGCTGGGCGTCCAGGGCCTCGTCGTCCAGGCCGTGGCGGACGACGCAGAGGTAGTCGAAATCGAAGGGGAAGAGGTGTGCCGGGGTCAGTTCCAGTTCCGGGGCCTGCCTGGAGAGCAGGGCGGCGGCGCGTTCGATGTTGGCGGCGGCCTGTTTCCAGCGGTCGGAGTCGTCGGCGCAGGGCATGGCCGGGGCCTGTTCCAGGCGGTTCCAGACGAAGTGCGAGAGCACCAGCCCGGACAGGAACAGGGCGGCCGCGCCCGTGGCGACCAGCAGCCATGCGCGCAGGCTGCGCATCGGCGGTCCTCCGGGCCCGGCGGGCGGGCCCCGGTTGGGATCAGTCCTGCTGGTCCTCCCGGCAGGGCCAGCGTTTGGAGTCGTCCTTGAACAGCTTGTAGTGGATGGAGTCCACCAGGGCCTCCCAGCTGGCGTGGATCACGTCGTAGGACACGCCCACGGTGGTCCAGCTGTGGTGCTTGTCGCGCGATTCGATGAGCACGCGGACGTAGGAGGCGGTGCCGCCGGTGTCGCGGGTGGTGCCGGAGAGCACGCGGACCTTGAAGTCGGACAGGCGCATGTCCTTGAGGCTGGGGTAGAAGCGGTCCAGGGCCTTGCGCAGGGCGCCGTCCAGGGCGTTGACCTGTCCCAGGCCGGTGGCGGCGGTGTGTTCCACCTGCCCGCCGACCTTGAGGCGCACTGTGGCCTCGCTGGTGGGCTGCTCCTCGCCTTCGCGCAGCAGGTCCACGACGTTGAAGTGGATGAGCTTGAAGTACTGTTTGGACAGGCCCATGGCGCGGAAGAACATCAGCTCGAAGGAGGCCTCGGCGGAGGCGTATTCGTAGCCCCGGCTCTCGCGTTCCTTGATCTCGGCCAGCAGTTCCATGACGGCGGAGTCGTTCTTGTCCAGCTCGTAGCCGAACTTCTTGGCCATGAACAGGATGTTGCTGCGTCCGGCCAGGTCGGAGAGCAGCACGCGCTGGCGGTTGCCCACGGCCTCGGGCTGGATGTGCTCGTAGGTCTCCGGGTTGCGCAGCACGGCGGAGACGTGGATGCCGCCCTTGTGCGCGAAGGCGGAGGCGCCCACGAAGGGCTGGCGCATGAAGGGCCGCAGGTTGCAGACTTCGCAGACGAAGTTGCTGGCGTCGGTGATGT
>CAYUIN010000040.1:7389-10354 GCA_964444695.1 uncultured Desulfocurvus sp. | reverse complement strand
AGCTGGCGCTGACGCGCCACGCCACGAGCAAGATCGCCGACGTGCGCGAACTGGCGACCATCGCCAGCTTCGGCTTCCGGGGCGAGGCCCTGCCGTCCATCGCCTCGGTCTCGCGCCTGGTGCTGACCTCCGTGCCGCGCGGCCGGGACGAAGGCTTCCGCATCGAGATCGACTCCGGCCGCGAGACCGGGCGCGGCCCCGCCGCCCTGCGCGCGGGCACGCGCATCGAGGTCCGCGACCTGTTCGTCAGCGTCCCGGCGCGCCTGAAATTCCTGAAATCCCCGGCCACCGAGGCCCGCCGCTGCCAGGACGCCCTGTTCCGCCTGGCCCTGACGCGCCCGGACGTGGCCTTCCGCTTCTCCTCCGGCGGGCGCGAGGTCTTCGCCATGCGCGCCGGTCAGGATCTGGCCCAGCGCCTGGCCGTGGCCTGGCCCCCGGCCATCACCGAGGCCCTGCTGCCCTTCGACCACCAGCGCGACGGCTGGCGGGCCCACGGGCTGACGGGCGGGCCCCAGGCGGCCCAGGGACGGGGCGACCGCATCCTGCTGTTCGTCAACGGCCGCGCCGTGCAGGACCGGGTCATGCTGCGCGCCGTGCGCGAGGCCTACTCCGGGCGGCTGCTGTCCCGCGAATACCCGCAGGCCGTGGTCTTTCTGGAGCTGCCGCCCGAGGAGACGGACGTCAACGTCCACCCCGCCAAGACCGAGGTCCGCTTCCGCAACGAGTCCGCCGTGTTCTCCATCGTCCGCCGGGCGGTGCTCGGCGCGCTGGAGGCGGCGGGCGCGGGCGGGCCCTACGGCGTGGCCAGCCCGACGGCGGACTACGGCCCGGCTGCGGGCGGCGCGGGCGGCGGCGCGGGCGAGGACCAGCCCGCCAAGGCCGACTCCCGCCCCGGGTTCTCCACCTACCGCGAATACACGCGCACCGTGGCCCGCGAGACGCAGCTCGGCTTCTCCCGCCCGGCCCCGGCCCCCGGCCCCCGCGCCGCGCGCGGCATGGGCGAATGGGAACAGGACGCGATCCCCGAGCACGCGGGCGGCATAGGCGGCGCGCAGGCCGCGCGGGACGGGGCGTCCGCCGCGCAGCCCCCGGCCCCGGGCTTCGACGCCCCGCTGCCGCCGCAGACCCCGCTCCCGGACGGCCCGGCGCCGGACAAGGCCCTGGACGGGGCGGTGTACATGGGCCAGCTGGGCGCGACGTATCTCATCCTGCGCCACCCGGACGGCACCCTGTCGCTGGTGGACCAGCACGCGGCCCACGAGCGGGCGCTGTATCACAGCTTCGAGGCCGCCGGAGCGCGCGGGGACAGCCAACCCCTGGCCCTGCCCCTGGAGCTGCCCCTGCACCCCGCCGAGGCCGAGCGCCTGGACGAGCTGTGGGACGGGCTGCGGGCCCTGGGCTTCGACCTGGAACGCGCCGGGGAGGCCCTGCTGCGGGCCCGGGCCGTGCCCGCCCTGCTCGGGGCCGGGGCGGCCAGGGACTACCTGCGCACGGCCCTTTCCGGCCAGTCCGGCGACGTCCACGACCTGTGGGCCATGATGTCCTGCAAGGCGGCGGTCAAGGCCGGGCAGGCCCTGGCCCGCGACGAGGCCCTGGCCCTGCTGGACGCCTGGCGGCGCGTCCCTGGCCGCGACTTCTGCCCCCACGGCCGCCCGGTGCGCGTGTCCTGGACCCTGGGCGACCTGGAACGGCTGTTCAAGCGCAAGGTCTAGGCGGCCGGGGTCCCTGCCCGGCCGCGTCCCCGCGCCGGGCAGGGTTTTGCTTGCGCCAAAGCCCGACGCGGGGCTAAGATGCGTCGAAATTTCAGCCCACAAGCCTCCCAACGCAAGGAGTGACCCGGTGAAGCTCAGCATCGAGATTTCCGGCTACAAGAACGAGGTCGTGATTTCCGCCGTGCCGCGCAACTTCCTGGCCCGCGTGGTCAAGCACTGCTACGGCAAGAACAACACGCCCTACTTCGCGCACAACTGCTTCAAGGGCGTGCTCTATTTCGACGAGGAGCTGGCGCGCAAGTTCGCCAAATCCGTGGGCTACGACTGGAACGGCTGGTGGGAGGAATGCAAGTTCCACCACCGCGCGGCCTACGTCTACGAGGACGGGCTGCGCATCCAGGTCTCCCTGGGCGGCGCCGACCCGCAGATCATCTACCCCTCGCAGATCTCGCGCACCGAGACGCCCATCTCCGTGACCCACTACCTGCCCAAGATCGGGGAGGACGAGGTCCTGATGCTCATGGGCTCCGTGGACAAGGGCGCCATGCGCCTGCACCTGGACGAGTTCGAGGGCGAGTTCGACCCGGCGCAGTTGTCCGTGGCCATGGAGAGCTTCGCGGACTTCGGCCTGGAAGACCGACAGATCAGCGGCCTGAGCTACGCGGGCCGCCCCCTGACCCCGGGGCACGACGACAGCAAGGGCAAACGGATGATCGTCCCCGCGATGTTCGACCGCCACGGCAACGAGGTGGACCTGGACGATCTGGTCGCGGGCATGGACCTCGAGGCCTAGGGGCGCGGCGGGCGGCGCGGCGCGGCGGCGCGCCACACCGCCCGCGACGCGCGCCCGCCCGAGGACGCATTCCCAAGGAGCCCGCGCAGGAGCATGGCCATGGACGACGCCGACAAACGCTCCCACCCCCGTTTCATGCTCCGCCTGCGGGGCGGCGAAGGCGGCTATCACGCCGATGTCCCCGAGTGCGGCCTGCTGTTCTGCGAATTGCAGGACATCAGTTCCGGCGGCCTGCGCGGCAAGCTGGCGGACAGGAACATCCCCGGCATGCCGCTGCGCCAGGGCCAGGAGATCGAGCTGCACTCCTTCGTCTCGGCCAAGCTGGATTTCGTGGAGGGCCAGACGGGCACCATCGCCTGGACCAACGACTCCGCCCGCCAATTCGGCGTCCGCTTCCACAAGGCCCTGCCCAAGGACGACGTGGAGGCGCTGATCTTCCATTTCACTTCGATATTCTCGT
>CAYUIN010000040.1:4407-7289 GCA_964444695.1 uncultured Desulfocurvus sp. | reverse complement strand
AAAGGGCCCTCCAACAGGAGAGCCCCAAACACATCCTCATGATTCCAAAGTTCTTTTCTTCCCCGCAGGCGGCGCGGCCCTGACCAGGCCGCTGCGCCCCGCCCTCCGCTACAGATGCGGCTCCTCGGTCATCAGGTAGTTCCTGACGTAATCCTTGGCCGCATCCTCCAGGCTCGTGAACCGCACCGGGCAGCCGACGTTCTTCAGCTTGGCCATCTCGGCCTGGGTGAAGTACTGGTACTTGCCCCGCAGCTGCTCCGGCATCTCGATGTATTCGATGTTCTCCGGGACCTCCATGGCCGCGAACACCGCGCGGGCCAGGTCGTTCCAGGCGCGGGCCTGGCCGGTGCCGACGTTGAACACGCCGCCCACCGCCGGGTTCTGCAACAGCCACCACATCACGTCCACGCAGTCCTTGACGTACACGAAGTCCCGCTTCTGCCCGCCGTCGGGGTAGTCCGGGTGGTAGGACTTGAACAGTTTCAGCTTGCCCGTCTCGCCGATCTGCTTGTGCGCCTTGCAGATCACGCTCATCATGTCTTCCTTGTGATACTCGTTGGGGCCGAAGACGTTGAAGAACTTCAGGCTCGCCAGGTTGCCCAGCACGCCCTCGCGCCGCGCCCAGAGGTCGAAGAGCTGCTTGGAATAGCCGTACATGTTCAGCGGCCGCAGCTCCTGCAGGCGGGACTCGTCGTCGTCGAAGCCGCGCGAGCCGTCGCCGTAGGTCGCCGCCGAGGAGGCGTTCACGAACCGCGCCCCGTGCTCCAGGCACCAGGCGGCCAGGGTCACGCTGTAGCGGTAGTTGTTCTCCATCAGGTAGTCGGCGTCGCGCTCGGTGGTGCTGGAGCAGGCGCCCATGTGGGTGATGGACTCCACGTCGAAGGGCAGCTCGTCGTGCAGGACCATCTCCAGGAACATGTCCTTGTGGAAGTAGTCCACGTAGTCCAGGGAGACGAGGTTCTTCCAGCTCTCGGTCTTGCCGAGGTCGTCCACCACCACCACGTCGGTGATGCCCATTTGGTTCAGCTTCCAGACGAAGGCGCTGCCGATGAACCCGGCGCCGCCGGTGACGATATGCATGAGGCTTTCCTTTTGTTGGCGTGACGAAGGATGCTCCGGCCCGGCGCGGACGCCCGGCGCGGACGCATCCTCATACTACCGCCCCGGCCCGAGGGCAACCCGTCCCGCGCCCCCGCCTCCGCACCCCTGCGCCCGGGCCCGCGCGCTTTTGCCGAAATTGGCGAACGGCCCGCCTTCGGCCTTGTGCTTCCGCGCGTTTTTCACTAATTTGCCAAGCCTCACCCCCAACGGAGAACCGACCATGCTTGCCATTCTCGACTACAAGGCCGGAAACCAGACCTCGGTGCTGCGCGCGCTGAACGCCCTGGGCATCCCGTGCGAAATCACCGCCGACCACGCGCGCATCGCCGCCGCCGAGGGCATCATCTTCCCCGGCGTGGGCGCGGCCGGGCAGGCCATGGGCGAGCTGACGTCCAGCGGCCTGGACCGCGTGCTCTCCGAGCAGATCGCCGCGCGCAAGCCGCTGCTGGGCATCTGCGTCGGCTGCCAGATCATGCTCGACTACTGCGAGGAGAACGACACCAAGACCCTGGGCATCGTCCCGGGCGAGTGCCGGATGTTCAACGCCGCCCTGGACGACGAGGACGGCGTGCCCATCCGCGTGCCGCACATGGGCTGGAACCGCGTGGCCCTGAAGAACCCCGCCGAGCGGCTCTTCGCGGGCATCGACCCGGACGCCGAGTTCTACTTCGTGCACAGCTACTTCCCGGCCCCGGCGCCGGAATACGTCCTGGGCAGCACCACCTACGGCGTCGAGTTCTGCTCGTTCCACGGCCGCGAGGGCCTGTGGGCCGTGCAGTTCCACCCGGAGAAAAGCGGCCGCCCGGGCCTGGCCCTGCTCTCCAACTTCGCCGCCTACTGCAAGGAGGCCGCCGATGCTCAGTAAGCGCGTCATCCCCTGCCTGGACGTCCGCGACGGCCGCCTGACCAAGGGCATCAAATTCAAGGGCAACATCGACATCGGCGACCCCGTGGCCACGGCCAAGACCTACTACGACGAGGGCGCGGACGAGCTGGTGTTCTACGACATCACCGCCTCCCACGAGGGCCGGGGCATCATGCTGAAGGTCGTGGAGGAAGTCGCCAAGCAGATCTTCATCCCCTTCTCCGTGGGCGGCGGCATCGCCACCGTGGAGGAGATGCGCGCCGTGCTCCTGGCGGGCGCGGAGAAGGTCTCCATCAACTCCCCGGCGGTGAAGAACCCCGACCTCATCAGCCAGGGCGCGGCGGCCTTCGGCTCGCAGTGCATCGTGGTCGGGATGGACGTCCTGGCCGTGGACAAGTCCGAGGCCTGCCCGTCGGGCTACGAAATCGTGATCCACGGCGGCCGCAAGCGCATGGGCCTGGACGCCATCGAATGGGCCCGCACCGCCGAGGCCCTGGGCGCGGGCGAGCTGTGCGTGAACTCCATCGACGCCGACGGCACCAAGGCCGGGTACGAGCTGAAGCTGACGCGCATGATCTGCGACGCGGTGAGCATCCCGGTCATCGCCTCCGGCGGCGCGGGCAACCCGGACCACATGGCCGAAGCCTGCCTTCAGGGCCACGCCACGGCCGCGCTCATCGCCAGCATCGTGCACTACGGCGAGTATTCCATCCGCGACTGCAAGAACGTCATGAAGGCCCGGGGCGTGAAGGTCCGCGAGGTCTGGTAGCCCGCCCACACGAATCGAACTTCAGGCCCGTCCGGAACCTTCCGGGCGGGCCTTTTTGTATGCGGCGGCGCGCCGAGGCATGCCGCTGCGGCGGGACGCGCCGGGCAAGGCCCGGGCAACGGGGCGACATCCGGCAATGGGGCGACG
>CAYUIN010000040.1:0-4307 GCA_964444695.1 uncultured Desulfocurvus sp. | reverse complement strand
CGTGCCGAACCTTGCGTAAGCTTTTTTCACTTGTACCTGACTAAACTGGTAGGATATGGTCCGGGCAACAGGCGGCGACGGGACGCGCGCCAAGGAGGACACATGGGCACGATTCACGCGGTGTGCATCAGCCGGGTCAAACACCAGCGCAAGGAAGAGGTCGGCAGCATCGAGCTGCGCGAGGAATACGGCGTGGCGGGCGACGCCCACGGCGGCAGCGAGCGCCAGGTGAGCCTGCTGGCCATCGAGGGCATCCGCCGGATGCAGGAGAAGATGCCCCAGCTGGTGCCCGGCGACTTCGCCGAGAACCTGACCACGGAAGGCATCGCCGTGGAGCTGCTGCCCGTGGGCACGCGCCTGGCCGTGGGTTCCGAGGCGGTCATCGAGATCACCCAGATCGGCAAGAAATGTCACAACAAATGCAATATCCACAAGATCGTCGGCGACTGCATCATGCCCCGCGAGGGCGTGTTCGCGCGGGTCGTGCGCGGCGGCGTGGTCAAGAAGGGCGACGGGATCGATGTCCTTCAATGACGACTGCGGGAGCCTGGGCGGCGCGGGCGCTCCCTGCCGCGACGCCGTGGGGCACCACGGCATCCTGAAGCTCAAGGGCGGCGCGCTGTTCGACTGCGAGGACGCCCTGACCGTGGAATCGCCGCTGGAAATCCACGTGGACGACCTGCCCTACGCCGTGACCATGCGCACGCCCGGCGACGACCTGGCCCTGGTGGCGGGCTTCTGCCTGACCGAGGGGCTGGCCGTGGACGCGGCGGATTTTCTGCGCCTTGAGCGGTGCGACCGGGGGCAGGACCGGGTGCTGGTGGAACTGGCCCCGGCGGCGCGCAGGCGCACCCCGGCCAGCCAGCGGCGGCGGGACTTCGTGTCCCGCTCCAGCTGCGGCCTGTGCGGCAAGGAGAAGATGGAGGACGTCTACGCCGACGTGCCCTCGGTGCCGGACGGCGGCGCGCTGTCCATGGCCGCGCTGCTGGAGATGAAGGCCGATTTCGAGACCCGCAAGCCCGTGTTCCGCGTCACCGGCTCCACGCATCAGGCGGCGGTCTACGCGGCGGACGGCGCCTGCCTGGCCTCGGCCGAGGACGTGGGGCGGCACAACGCCCTGGACAAGGCCGTGGGCCGGGTGCTGCTGGACGGCAGGCGGGCCGAGGCCTTCGCCGTGCTGGCCTCGTCGCGGCTGTCCTTCGAGATGGTGCAGAAGACGGTGGTCCTTGGCGCGCGGGTGCTGGCCGGGGTCAGCGCCGCGACGACCCTGGCGGCGGCCTTCGCCGAGACCCGCAACGTGACGCTGGTGGGCTTTTTGCGGCGCGACAGGATGAACGTCTACACGCACCGCGAGCGCATCGCCCCCTGAGCGCAGAACGGTGCGGGCGGCCGCCATGCGGCGGCCTGAAATCCCTTCCGCCTCGGCCCGGCGACGACAAAGCCCCCGGAACCTCGCGGTCCCGGGGGCCTGATTGCAATGAACACGAGCGTTGCCGCCCGGCGCCTACCGCGCCTCGTAGGTCCCGCTCTTGCCGCCGCTCTTGTGCAGCAGGCGGCAGCCGGTGATCAGGATGTCCTTCTGCACGGCCTTGCACATGTCGTAGACCGTCAGCGCCGCCACCTGGGCGGCCATCAGGGCTTCCATCTCCACCCCGGTCTGGCCCGTGGTGCGGGACTCGGCCTCGATGCGGATGCTCGCCGAGGCCGCGTCGGGCGCAAAGCGCACGTCCACGTAGCTCAGCGGCAGCGGGTGGCACATGGGAATCAGGGCGTGGGTCTGCTTGGCGGCCAGGATGCCCGCGATCTTCGCCGTGGCCAGGGCGTCGCCCTTGGGCAGCGCGTTCTCCTGGAGCATGTCGAAGGTCTCGCGGGACAGGACCACCGTGGTCTCGGCGATGGCGATACGCTTGCTGTGGGCCTTCTCGCCCACGTCCACCATCCGCGCGTCGCCGGCCTCGTCGATGTGCGTCAGCTTGCCCACGTCAGCTCCCCATGGCCTTGTCTTTGGCCTTCTTGAAGAAATTCTTGACCTTCTTCATGGTCTTGCCTTCCTCGATCTTCTGGAACTCGCGCAGCAGCTCTTCCTGGCGGCTGGACAGATGGGTCGGCGTGTTCACGATGACCTCCACCAGCAGATCGCCCGAGCCGGAACGGTTCACGAAGGGCAGGCCGATCCCGCGCAGGCTGAACACCGCGCCGCTCTGCGTGCCCTTGGGGATGGTCAGCTTCTCGGGCTCGTCCAGGGTGGGGATCTCCACCGAGGTGCCCAGGGTGGCGGCCACCATGTCGATCTCGATGGTGTGCACCAGGTCCTGGCCCTGGCGGCGGAAGGTCTTGTCCTCCTCCACGTAGAGCACCACGTAGAGGTCTCCGGGAGGGCCGCCGTAGGTGCCGGGCTCGCCCTCGCCGCGCAGGCGCAGGCGCGAACCGTTGTCCACCCCGGCGGGCACGTTGACCACCAGCTCGCGCGTCTCCTGCACGATGCCGATGCCCCGGCAGCGGGTGCAGGGATCGGGGATCACCTGGCCGCGCCCGCGGCAGACCGAGCACGGCACGGACACGCGGAAGAAGCCCTGGGACTGGGTGACGTGCCCGGAGCCGCCGCACTGGCGGCAGGTCTCTGGCTTGGAGCCCGGAGCGGCGCCCGTGCCCTCGCATTCGTGGCACTGGACGTTCTTGGGCACCTTGATGGTCACCGCGTCGCCCTTGGCGGCCTGGCGGAAGGAGATGCGCAGATTGTAGCGCAGATCGGAGCCCTGGGTCGGGCGCGGCCCGCGCGAGGTGGCGCCGAAGCCGAACAGGTCCCCGAAGATGTCCGAGAAGGAACTGAAGATGTCGTCCGCGTTGGAGAAGCCGCCGAACCCGTTGCCGCTCACGCCGTCGTGACCGAAGCGGTCGTACCGGGCGCGCTTGTCGGCGTCGCGCAGGACGTCGTAGGCCTCGGCGGCCTCCTTGAACTTCTCTTCGGCCTCGGCGTTGTCCGGGTTGCGGTCCGGGTGGAACTCCATGGCCTTCTTGCGGTAGGCGCGCTTGATCTCGTCCTCGGAGGCCTCTCGTGCGACCTCCAGGATCTCGTAGTAATCTCGCTTGGACATGCGCTACCCGAGGTTGGTCTTGATCCCGATCTCGCTCAGGTCCTCGGCGGGATGGACCTTGCCGCCCGCGATCTCGCGCAGGGAGGCCACGACTTCCTTGTTCTTGCACTGCACGAGCTGGTCGTAGCCCTCGCGGTACTGCTTCACGCGCTTGATGCCCATCTGCACGATGAGGAACCGGTTGTTCACTTTCTCAAGGCAGTCTTCGACGGTGATTCTGGCCATTGGCGTCTCCCTCTTAGGAGGTCTTGGGCCCGGCTAAGGGCCGGGCTACTTGCGGGCAGCGCCGTCCGACGGCGGCGGCAGCAGGCCCTGAAGGTCCTTGTAAATCTGGTCGGCCACGGGGTGGAAGCCCTGCTTGCCCCCGCGCGAAACCCAGCACTGCCCCGGAGGCAGGCCGGTATCCGTGTAGAATACGAGATCGAGCAGCCCGGAACCGTCCTTGCCCAGGAGCTCCAGGTGCATGCGCTTCTCGGCCGTGGCGGGCAGCGCGCCCACCGGGCCGTATTCGTACTGCAAATCTGTAAGGCGCCAGAGGAACATGTCAATCCCCGTCAGCGGCGCGGGCGTCGCCCGGGGCCCTGTCCGGGGGTCGTTCATCCAGCCCTGCCCGTCCCGCACGACCCGCAGTTCGCGGCCCGGCGCGGAAAGCACCAGCCGGTCGACCGCGCCAGGATCGAGGGCGGCCAACCGGCGGTCGACGAGCGAAAAAGCATTTCTGTCTACTTTGAGCGCCCGCTCGCGGTCAAGCAGAAAGTGCACGGCCTGCCGGGAGGACACGGCCAGCCACGGCCCGCCCTCCTGCTCCGGCTCCCAGAGGTCCAGCCGCTCCGGGGCCCGGCCCGGGGCCAGGAAACGGAACGTCGCGCTGATGTCCGGCCTGCGCTCCGGGGCCGGGCCCGCCGGAGCCGGGGCCGTGGCCCGCAGGGACGCCGCCTCGTGCAGCCAGAGGTCGAAGGCCTCGGCCAGGACGCGCATCGGCGTCATGGCCTCGGGCGCGGTGAAGGCCAGGCCCGCCTTGGTCCGGGCGATCTCCCAGCTCTCGCCCCGGCGGTCCAGGTGCACAGAGGCCACGTCCGCCGGGGTGAAATCCAGAAGCAGCAGGTCCACGTAGAACTGCGGCGCGCGGCACAGGACCTCGCGGTACTCCCGCGCCAGCAGCACCGGGCGCGCGCCCGCGCCGCGCCGCGCCCAGACGCCCACCCCGCTGGC
>CAYUIN010000039.1:0-10421 GCA_964444695.1 uncultured Desulfocurvus sp. | reverse complement strand
TGGGGTAAGCCTCGCACAGCGCACGATTCGGGAGCGAAAAAATCAGGGTGATTTGATAGGAATTGCCGGGGAGCCGTCCGTGTTTTGCAGCGGCTGGCGGGGCGCAAAAGGAATCGGGAAAAAAATCACATTATGTCTTAACAAGCGATATTGTTTGCGATACAGCGAGACCATGGCGGGATGTATGGCCCCGGCCCCGGCGACGTCCGCCGTCCGGCCGGGGGCCGCTTCCCGCGACGGAGACGCGATGCACAAGCTTCCCATGCGCTTCGACCGCCTCGAACTCGCCGGGTCCCTGGGCGACCTGGGCACCCTCCTGCCCCTGGGCCTGGGGATGATCGTCATCAACGGCCTGTCCGCCTCGGGGCTGTTCCTGACCATCGGCCTGTTCTACATCATCGCCGGAATGTATTACGGGGTGCCGACCCCGGTGCAGCCGATGAAGGTCATCGGGGCCTACGCCGTGGCCACCGCCGTGGCCCCGGGGCAGATCACCGCCGCCGGACTGCTCATGGCGGGCATCCTGTTGCTGGTGGGCCTCTCCGGGCTCATCGACGCCGTGCGCCGGATCATCCCCAAGGGCGCGGTGCGCGGGGTGCAGATCTCCACCGGCGCGGTGCTGATGGCCCAGGGCGTGCGCCTCGTGGCGGGCACCAGCGGCTTCCAGAAGGCCGCCGGGCTGGTCGAGCCGCACCTCGCGGTGCAGGCCCTGGGCCCGCTGCCCGTGGGCCTGCTGCTGGGCGCGCTGTTCTTCGTGCTGACCTTCCTGCTGCTGGACAGCAAGCGCTTTCCGGCGGGGATCGTGGTCGTGGCCGGGGGCTTCGGCGCGGGGCTGCTGCTGGGCGGCTGGCATCTGCTGGCGGATCTGCGCCCGGGCCTGTATTGGCCGCAGGCCTTGCCCTTCGGCGTGCCCACGGCCTCGGACTTCGCCCTGGCCCTGACGGTGATGGTCCTGCCCCAGACGCCCATGACCCTGGGCAACGCCGTGATGGCCAACGCGGACCTTTCGCGCCAGTATTTCCAGGAGCATTCCGCGCGGGTCACCCCGCGCGCGCTGTGCGTGAGCATGGGCCTGGCCAACCTGGGCTCGGCGCTTTTGGGCGGCATGCCGCTGTGCCACGGCGCGGGCGGGCTGGCCGCGCACTACCGTTTCGGCGCCAGGACCTCGGGCTCGAACCTGATGATCGGCGCGGCCTTCCTGCTGGGGGCGCTGTTCCTGGGGCCGCACCTGGTGTCCGTGGCCAACCTGATGCCGCTGTCGGTGCTGGGCGTGCTGCTGCTCTTCGCGGGCGGGCAGCTGGGCCTGACGCTGATGGACGTCACCGACCGCAAGGAATTCTTCGTGGCCCTGCTCGTGCTCGGCGTGAGCCTGGGCACCAACCTGGCCTGGGGCTTCGGCGTGGGCATCCTGGTCGCCCACCTGCTGCGCACGGAATGGTTCCGCATTTGAGGCGCGGGGGTAAAGACCTCCGGCCCCCGGCCGATGGGAAAGGCATGACACGCCAAACGACGACATGGTCCGGCTGCGGCCCGTTGGGCGCCCGGTGGCTGTGCGGGCTGCTGGTGCTGGCCTGGGCGCTGCTGCTGCTGGCCCCGGCCCCGGCCCGCGCGCAGGAGAACGATATGTTCTCCGAACTGCGCCGCTACCTGGTGGGCAACGACCGGATGCGCGAGAACCCGCGCGCCATCGACGAGCCGGAGTTCATCCCGGTCACGGACGCCTCGCTGTACATGGACCCCGAGTGCATCGTCCTGGTGGAGGAGCCCGAGACCGAGGGCGGCACGGCCTACGTCTTCCCGCGCGACGTGCTCACGCACCTGGAAGTGGTGAACATGAAGGACAACGGCGGGGCCAAGCGCAGCGTGACCTACAGCCCGCTCACCGGCAGCGTGGTCGGGTACAAGGGCTCGGTGCGCCTGCACGACACGGGCCTGGGCACCACGGGCCAGTTCCTGAACATGAACCGCGTGCTCTACGACCGGGCCACCAACAGCCTCTGGCCGCAGATCCTCGGCCGCTGCATCTCCGGCCCGCTGCGGGGCGAGGCCCTGGAGCGCTTCCCCCTGCTCTGGACGCGCTGGAAGTACGCCGCCGCCACCTATCCCGGGGCGCGCGTCCTGTCCCGCCCCCGGGGGCGGCGCATCGTCTACGACCGCGACCCCTACGGCTCCTACCGCCGCCCCGGCACCTGGTACGACACCGGCGGCCCCAAGGGCCCCGTGACCTTCCGCGACGACCGCCTGGGGCCCAAGGAGCGGCTGCTGGGCTATACCGACGGGGAGGCCGCCGTGGCCTTCGTGGAGCAGGCCGTGAAGCTGCACCGCGTGGCCTCGGCCACCGTGGGGCTGACGCCCGTGGCCGCGATGTACGACCCGGAGATGGACGCCGTGCGCGTGTACCACGCCGAGGCCGACGGCCGGACCCTGACCTTCGAGACGGTGGGCGGGGAGATCATCGACCAGCAGACCCGCTCGCGCTGGAACGCGCGGGCCGAGGCCGTGGAGGGCCGCCTGCGGGGCCTGCGCCTGGAGCGCGCGGCGGCCATGGACTGCATGTGGTTCGCCTGGGTGGCCTTCTATCCCGGCACCCTGGTCTGGACCGGGCCGGACTCCCTGGCCGGGTTCTAGGGCCTGTCGGCATAGTTTCGTCTCCTGCCCTCGGCAGGCATTGGAGACGGACCCTAGACCGCGTCGCGCGGGAGCAGCAGGCGGTAGGACCGCTTGCCCTGCGTGGCCTCCACCAGCCGCGCCGGGCCCACGGCCCGGGCCACGGCCAGGGCCCAGCCCGCGCCGCCCGCCCGCCGCGCCCAGAACACCAGGCGCCGCAGCCTCCGCGACCAGCGCAGCTCGCGCAGCACGTCCCGCTCCAGCTCGCGGCGGTAGGCCCATTGCAGGTCCGCCCCGCCCTCCAGGGCCGCCAGGGCGGCGGCCCCGGCCGCCTCGCCGCTGCGCAGGGCGTAGTAGATGCCCTCCCCGAACACCGCGTCCACGAAGCCCGCCGCATCCCCGGCCAGCAGGGCCGCGCCGTGGCCCGGGCGTTCCAGGTGGTTGCCGTAGGGCAGGGGGTGGCCCTTGCAGTCCAGGGCCGCCGGGTCGGCGATGCCCAGGCGGCGGCAGTAGTTCTCGAACCGGCGGCGGATGTGCGGCCCGCCCTGGCGGTAGGTCAGCCCGCAGACGCCCACGGTGGCCATCTCCCCGGCGGGGAAGACCCAGCCGTAGCCCAGCTCGGCGGCGCCGAAATGGGCCGTGGGCGTGGCCGCGCCGCCGGGGATCAGGGCGCGCGGCACACGGGCCTCCACGGCGTGGGCCAGGTTGCGGCGCCAGGCCCGGCGGTCGTGGGGCAGGGCGCGGCGGACCACGCTGCGCGCCCCGTCCGCCCCCAGCAGCACCCGCCCGCGCAGGATGGACCCGTCCGCCAGGCGCAGCGCGCCCCGGTCCGGGTCGCAGGCCGTGGCCGCCGCCCGGGTGCGGACCTCGGCCCCGGCCAGGCGGGCGCGGTCCAGCAGCAGCGCGTCCAGGCGCTCGCGCGAGGCGAAGTGGAACGGATCGCCCAGCGTGCCCGAGGACACGGGCCGCTCGTCCAGGTACACGGCGTAGCCCCGGGCCTCGCTGAGCAGGGCCCCGGCCCGGGCCAGGTCCCCGGACCCGAGGCCGAAGACGCGCGTCAGGACCTGGGTGGTCTTCCAGGTCAGCAGTCCGGCGCAGAGCTTGGGGCGGGGGAAGCGGGCGCGGTCCAGCAGCAGGACGTCCAGCCCGGCCCGGGCCAGGACGTGGGCGGCCGAGGCCCCGGCCGGGCCGCCGCCGCAAATCAGGACGTCGCGCGTGCGTTCCATGGTGGAATCCTGGGGATTTCGGCCCGTGGGCCGGTTTCCTGAGCGTCCCCAGGATACGTGTTTCCCGGTACAAGAATCAAGTCGATTTCGGCGCCGGGCTGCGGTATCACCGCTTCATGCGGGACGCGTGGATTCAGGCCGTGGTCTTCGACTTCGACGGCACCCTGGCGGAACCGGCCATCGACTTCGCGGCCATGAAGCGCGAGCTGGCCGGGCTGGCCCGGGACTATGCGCCGTGGGCCGAGGAGGCCGGGGCCGTTCCGGCCCTGGAATGGCTCGAGGCCCTGGCCGGGGAGCTGGCCGCCACGGACCCCGCCGCCGCGCGGGAGCTGACCGGCGCCTGCCACGCCCGCATCCGCTCCATCGAGGCCGAGGCCGCCTCCCGGGCCCGGCTGTTTCCCTTCACCAGGCCGCTTTTGGCCGCCCTGTCCCGGCGCGGGGTGCGCACGGCGGTCATCACCCGCAACTGCGCCGACGCCGTGTACGGCGTGTTCCCCGACGCCCGCGAGCTGGCCGGGGTGGTCCTGACGCGCGACGACGTGCGCCGGGTCAAGCCCGACCCGGAGCATCTGGGCGCGGCGCTGCGGGCCCTGGGCGCCGAGCCCGGGCGGTCGCTGATGGTCGGCGACCATCCGCTGGACATGGAGACGGGACGGCGCGCGGGGACGATGCGCGCCGGGGTGCTCAGCGGCGGCTCGGCGCGCGAGGCGCTGCTGCTTGCCGGAGCGGACCTGATTCTGGATGATTGCGCCGGGTTGGAGGCGGCCCTGGACGGGCTGCGCGGCCCCGGCTTCGTTGTGGACAAGTCAACCCCGGGACGGTAACAATCCGCCCAGGAGGCACGAGCAGCATGGGTTTCACGCTTTGGTTCACGGGACTGTCCGGCGCGGGCAAGTCCACCCTGGCCATGGAAGTCTATCTGGAACTGCGCCGCAGGTCCCTGCCCGCCGAATTGCTGGACGGCGACCTGATCCGCACCAATTTCAGTTCCGAGCTGGGCTTTTCACGCCGCGACCGGGACATCAACGTGCGCCGCATCGGCTTTGTTTCGCATTTGCTGAACAAGAACCGGGTGATCAGCGTGGTGGCGGCCATCGCGCCATACGCCGAGGCCCGCAAACAGAACCGCTCCCTGCTGGACCGCTACGTGGAGGTCCACGTGGACTGCCCGCTGGAGGTGGTCGAGCAGCGCGACGTCAAGGGCCTCTACGCCCGGGCCCGCGCCGGGGAGATCCCCAACTTCACGGGCATCTCCGATCCCTACGAGGTTCCCGTCGAGCCGGAGATCGTCTGCCACACCGATGCCGAGAGCGAGACCGAGAGCGTGTGCAAGGTGCTCGGCTGGCTTGAGGGCAACGGCTACGTGGCCCGGGCCGGGGCCTGCCCGCGCGTGGACTACGGCGAGGCGGACGAGCAGGCCTGGCGCGAGCGCCTGGCGCTGCTGGGCTACGCCCGGCTGCGCTGAGCGGGGCGCCCCGCCGGGCGCGCCTCAGGTCCTGGGTTCCAGCAGTTCCAGCCAGGCCGTCTTGGCCAGGGCCAGGGCCTTGCCCTGCGCGCCGTCGGCGCCCAGCGCGCGCCACAGGCGCCGCACGGGCCCGCCGGGGGCCTGGAGGTCGTACCCGGCCTTGCGGGCCGTGACCCCGGTCAGCTCGGCCACCAGCTGCTTCTGCTCCTCGCTCAGGCCCGTCTTCCAGCGCTCCAGGGGCTTGGTGCTGATGCCCTTGCCCGTCTCGGAGGAATTGGACGCGCCGTAGTGCATCTCGCCCAGGCGCCGGGCCAGTTCCTGTTCGGGAATCTCGTCCAGGCCCAGGAAGGCGAAGGCCTTGTTCATGGTCTGTTCCGGGTGGTGGGCGAAGTCCTCGAAGCGCACCGACAGGCAGCGCTCGGGGTGGCGCGCGGCGAAGCGCAGCATGCGCTGGGAGATGTTGCGCCAGTAGATGCAGGAGCGCACGATCTCGGCGGTGCTGATGGGCTCGGCCTTGCCGCCGCCGTCCGACGCCAGGCGCCGCGACAGGGACAGGACCGAACCGCGCGGGTCGCGGAACAGGAACAGGAAGCGGCCCTTGGGGAAGGCCTTGGCGATGGTGGACAGGCCCGAGGCGTCGTTGGCCTTGTCCATCCAGGCGGTCACGGCGCGCGGGTCCTTGGGGAAGTGCGGGTCCAGGCCCCAGGCCAGGGCGTAGTTGCCCCACATGGTGGCCAGGTCCATGGAGCGCAGGCGCTTGCGCAGCGTGCCCAGGAAGGCCTCGGCCCGCGCGGGCTCCATGGTCTTGGCGGTCTCCCAGGGGCGGTAGCAGCGGTCCAGGGCGAAGATCTGCGACAGCAGCCGCTGGTGGACCACGTCGCGGTAGCGCCAGACCTGGTTCATGAAGTGGGTCATGCCCGGCAGGGTCAGCAGTTGCTCATGCACGGAGAAGGCATTCTTGAAGATGGTCGTCCCGCCCCGGGCGGAGCCGACGATGTAGACGAAATTTTCAAGGGACGCTGCGGGGACGGAACCCAGGGAATCGATGTCCAACGGTCGCTCCATGGAGGCACGGGAACCGGAGAAATCCGGGTCCCGGGCGGGGTTTGCGCCCGGCGCCGCCCCGGCGAGGAGGGCGCGCCGAATCGCACCGCCGGGGCTGGACACGGCCGGGCCGCTTTGGGATGATGCCTGGCGGGGCCGCTCGGCCCGCGCGCAACGCAACCTACAACGGGGTTCAAAGAATTGTCCAGAAGAGCGCTGATCACCGGAATCACAGGGCAGGACGGGGCCTATCTCGCGGAATTGCTTCTCGAAAAGGGCTACGAGGTGCACGGCATCAAGCGCCGCTCCTCGCTGTTCAACACCCACCGCGTGGACCATCTGTACCAGGACCCGCACGAGTCGGGCCGCCGTTTCATCCTGCACTACGGCGACATGACCGACTCCACGAACCTGATCCGCATCATCCAGACCGTGCAGCCCGACGAGATCTACAACCTCGCGGCGCAGTCCCACGTGGCGGTGTCCTTCGAGACCCCGGAATACACGGCGGACACCTGCGCCCTGGGCCCGCTGCGCATCCTGGAGGCCGTGCGCATCCTGGGCCTGCAGAAGACCACCCGTTTCTACCAGGCGTCCACCTCGGAGCTGTACGGCAAGGTCGTGGAGACCCCGCAGACCGAGAAGACCCCGTTCTACCCCCGCTCGCCCTACGCGGCGGCCAAGCTCTACGCCTACTGGATCTGCGTCAACTACCGCGAGGCCTACGGCATGTACGCCTGCAACGGGATCCTCTTCAACCACGAGTCCCCGCTGCGCGGCGAGACCTTCGTGACCCGCAAGATCACCCGCGCCCTGTCGCGCATCAGCCTGGGGCTTCAGGACTGCCTGTACCTGGGCAACCTGGACGCCAAGCGCGACTGGGGCCACGCCCGCGACTACGTGGAGATGCAGTGGCTGATGCTCCAGCAGGACGAGCCCGACGACTACGTCATCGCCACCGGCGTGCAGCACAGCGTGGCCGAGTTCGTGCAGGCCGCCGCCGTCGAGCTGGGCATGGATCTGCGCTGGGAGGGCCAGGGCCTGGACAAGACCGGCGTGGACGCCGCCACGGGCAAGGCCGTGGTCCGCGTGGACCCGCGCTATTTCCGCCCCACGGAGGTGGACACGCTGCTGGGCGACGCCACCAAGGCCCACGCCAAGCTGGGCTGGAAGCCGCGCATCGGCTTCGCGGAGATGGTCCGCGAGATGGTCCGCACCGACTTGGACGAGGCCCGGCGCGACGAGCTGTGCCTGCGCGAGGGCTTCAAGACCTTCAACCACCACGAATAGCGCCCCCCGGCGGCGCACGCGACGCGAGGCCCGGACCGCAGGATGCGGCCCGGGCCTCGTCGCGTCCGGTCCTGCGGGGGCGCTGCCGGGAAGGGCGGGGCAGGGGCGGGGCTCAGACGCCCCGGTCCGGGGCCAGGACGTACAGGCCCACGGAGTCCAGCAGGAAGGAGCGCCCCAGGCGCACGGACAGGCCCGCCGCGCCCGCCAGGGGGCGCAGGCCGCCGTGGCGCAGGTAGTCCTTGTATCCGGCGTAGTGCTCGCCGCCCGCCGCGCGCTCGAAGCACCACACGCCCATGTGCCCCAGGCGCTGGCGCGTGGTGCGCGGGGGGCGGTAGTCCAGCACCAGCAGCGCGCCGCCGTGGCGCAGTAGGCGCCGGGCCTCGGCCAGCATGCCCAGGCGCACGGCCCGGGGCCGCTCGTGCAGGGCGAAGGACACGCAGCACAGGTCGCAGCTGGCGGCGGGCAGGGGCGTGGCCGTGGCGTCGGCGCGGATCAGCCGGACGCCTGGCGGGCACTGGGCCCGGGCCCGTTCCAGCATGGCGGCCGAAAGGTCCACGCCCACGGCGGACAGCCCGGCGTTGTGCAGCATGGTCAGCTGGCGGCCCGTACCGCAGCACAGGTCCACGGCGTCCGTGGCGCCCAGGGCCCGGGCCTCGCGGGTCAGGGCCCGGCGCAGCGGGTCCAGCAGCGGCGCGGTCAGCGGGTCGTAGAGCCCGGCCACGCGGGCGTATTCGTCCTGGCGAGGTCCATCCACGGGCTCATTCCTTGACGATGGCCATGGTGCCGGGGTCGAAGAAGAAGGTGCAGGCCTCGCAGGACTCGTGGAGCATCAGGTTCTTGCCCGCGATGGAGATGATCACCCCCGGGTGGGCCCGGCGGCGGACCTTGATGCGCAGTTCGGGATAGATTTCCAGGGCCTGGCGGCGCTGTTCCAGTTCGGATTCGATCTCCTGCAGGCGCTGGCAGATGGCGATGCGCAGCTTGAGCAGCTTGGCCACCTCCTGGCGCTTGGCGGGCGGGGTGCGCTCCAGGATGGCCCGGGGCGAGTCCGCGCCGATGGCGCCCTCGATCTTGACCCGCTTCTCGCGCAGGCCCCGGCGTTCGGTGAGGATCTGCGAGGAGTCGTCGTCCAGGTCCAGCCCTGCGTCGATGCAGACCAGGGTCTTGACCCCGAATTCGGTGCCCAGCTCGTTGACCTCCAGGCCCCGGGCCACGGTCAGCTCGCCGCCGAACAGCACGCCCTTGCCGCGCACGCAGCGCAGCCTGCCCCCGGCCTTGATCACCGAGTTGGCCACGTTCTGGGCCACGGTCACGTCGCCCCCGGCCTCCACGGTGGAGTTCTCGATGAACGCGGCGGTCACGTCGCGCCGGGCCTGCACGCGGCCCATGCCGCCCTGGACCACGCCCCCGCCCACGGCCACGCAGCCCCCGGAGACCAGGCGGCAGCCCTCGGCCGCGCCGCCGATGACGATGTCCCCGGGCGCGGCGACCACGAAGCCGTCGCGCACCGAGCCGTCCACGCGCACCGTGCCGCGTTCCAGGCGCACGTTGCCCGTGGAGTAGTCCACGTCGCCGGGAATGTGCACCATCTCCAGGACGGAGATGCGGTTGCCCTCCCAGGTGACCATGCCCGCGATGTCGGCCACGAAATCCACCCCGTTGCCGCCCACGGACACGTTCTCGCCGGGCACGATCTCGGCGGGCTGGCCGCGCCGGGGCACCAGGTCCTCGCCGAACACGTCGCGCCCGAACTTGCCCTCGCGGGGCGGGTGCAGGCGGCCCAGCAGCGTCCCCTCGCGGACCTGCTTGAAGATGCTGCGCTCGCGCGGGTCCAGGTCCTTGGCGTCGTCGGTGGGGGAGTCGTCCTTGAGCAGGACCTCGAAGCGGCCGTCCTTGCCGTGGCGCGGCGGGGTGCCCTTGGCCACCACCACGTCCTCCACGGGCTCGCCCGTGTTCGCGGCCAGGGCCAGGGCCTGGGCGATGGCCTCGTCCTCCGCGGTCTGCACGCCCATCTGCCACAGGTCGCGCTTGAAGCGCTCCACGGTGATGGGCCGGCCGTCGAACCCGGCGGGGTAGATGCGGGTCTGGATCTGCAACCTGTCCGGCGAGATGCGCAGCAGCGGCTTGACCACGACCTTGCGCTCGCGGAAGTCCACCAGCCCGTAGCCCTTGGCGCTGATGGTCATGGCCTCGCCGTCCAGCAGGCAGCCGCGCGACTCGGGGCATTCGATCTCGTCGGGTTTGCGGTCGGACTTGGGCAGCACGGGCGTGCCGGTGACGGAGGTGCCCGGGGTGGGTTTCTGGGCGGGGGTCAGGGTGGCGATGACGTCGCCGTGCAGCACGGGCAGGGCCAGGTCGCCCGAAAAGCGGATGCGGGCGTCCACGGGCTCCATGGGCGGGACGCCCCGGGCCACGACCTCGCCGCGTATGTCCTTGCCGCGCTGGGCGTTGGACAGCACGCGCTCGAAGTCCGGCCCCGGGGGGGCGGTCACGTTGCGGTCGCGCAGGCGGCGCGAGAGCACGGCCGCGGAGAGCGGCGGCTGGCCGGGCCCCGGAGGCACGTAGGCCTCCACGACGGCCTGCATGCCGTCGTCGGAGATGGCGATCCGCACGTCGGCGGATTGCGCGGTGTCCTTGTCCTCGGTCATCATGACTCGCTGTGCATGGAAACCCGGTCCATTGTTCCCCAGGGCCCTTGGTAGCTGTTTGTTCGAGTTCTGGCAACATTGGCGCGGGCAAACCGGAAACCGCCGCCCGGAGCCGGGCGCCCGGCCCGCCGCGGGGCGGGG
>CAYUIN010000038.1:0-10421 GCA_964444695.1 uncultured Desulfocurvus sp. | reverse complement strand
AAAAGAGGGATTCTCAAGGGGATTATTCCCTTGAGCGGGGTCTGGGGCAGCGCCCCAGCCGCCGGAGGCATTCACGCCCGGCCCCGATCCCGTCCGGTCCGCCGATGCCGCCCTAGCGCGCCGCCAGGTATTCCTTGAGGCATTGGCCGAGGCGGCTGATGCCTTCTTCGATGCGCTCGGGTTCGGAGTTGGTGTAGTTCAGGCGCATGGCGTTGTCGCCGCTGCCGTCCACGTAGAACGGGCGGCCCGGGACGAAGGCGACCTTGCGTTTGATGGCGTGGTTGAACAGTTCCATGGACGAGTAGCCTTCGGGCATGGTGGCCCACAGGAACATGCCGCCTTCGGCCTTGGTCAGGCGGACCTCTTCGGGCAGGTGGCGGGCGGCGGCGTCCTGCATGGCGCGGCACTGGGTGCCGTAGCATTCGCGGATGCGGGCGATGTGCGCGTCGAGGTCGTTGGTCTCCAGGTAGCGGTGGACGATGCGCTGGGTCACGGTGCTGGTGTGCAGGTCGCTGGCCTGTTTGACGCGCACCAGGGCGTCGCGGACATCGCCGCGCGCCACGATCCAGCCGATGCGGAAGCCCGGGGCGGCGACCTTGGAGAAGGAGCCGGTGAGCACGCTGTTTTCGGGGCGCAGGGCGTAGACGGGGGGCTGGTGTTCGCCCGCGAAGCGCAGTTCGCCGTAGGGGTCGTCCTCGGCGAACAGGGTCTCGGTCCCGGCCAGCAGCTCGGCCACGGCGCGGCGTTTTTCCGGCCCGTAGGTCAGGCCCGAGGGGTTCTGGAAGTTGGTCACGGCGTAGAAGGCGCGCACGCCGTTTTTGATCTCGCGTTCCAGGACGTCCAGGTCCGGGCCGTCGTCTTCCAGGGGCACGGTGCGGAACTCGGGCTGGAACACGGAGAAGGCCTGGATGGCGCCGAGGTAGCCCGGGGCCTCCATGAGCACGCGGTCGCCCTGGTCGATGAAGACCTTGCCCATCAGGTCCAGGGCCTGTTGGGAGCCGGTGGTGATCAGGATGTCGTCGGCGCCGATGTCCAGGCCCTTCTTGTCGCGGTAGCGGGCGGCGATCCATTCGCGCAGCGGGGCGTAGCCCTCGGTGGTGGAATACTGCAGGGAGGTGGCGCCGTGCGTGCCGATGACCTCGGCGGCGGCTTCGGCCATCTCGCGCATGGGGAACAGGCCGGGGTTGGGCAGCCCGCCTGCGAACGAGATGACTTCCGGGTCGGCTGTGACCTTGAGGATTTCTCGGATGAACGAGCGGTGCACGGTGGCCATGCGTGCGGCGAATTTGGGTTGCATGCGCGGTTCTCTCCTTCGGGAGGACGGTTGTGGTGAGGCCGGGCGGGTCCGGCCCGTCAGCGGGCCGCCGAAACGGCGGCGCGCAAATTTCTGGTGGCGGCGAGGGGGTCGGGGGCGGCGCAGATGGCCGAAACCACGGCCACCCCGTCGGCCCCGGCGGCGACGACGTCGCGGGCGTTGTCCTGTCCGATGCCGCCGATGCCCAGCAGCGGGCGGCGGGTGGCGGCGCGCAGCCGGACCAGGCCGTCCAGGCCCCAGGCCGGTGCGGTGTCGGTCTTGGTGGGCGTGTCGAACACGGGGCTCACGCCGTAGTAGTCCACGTCCCAGGCCTCGGCGGCCGCGGCTTGTTCCATGGTCTCCACGGACAGGCCGACGAGGGCCTGCGGCCCGAGCAGGCGGCGCACGTCCGTGGGGTGCATGTCGTCCTGGCCGACGTGCACGCCGTGGGCTCCGGCGGCCAGGGCCACGTCCAGGCGGTCGTTGATGACGAGGGCCGCGCCGCTGTCCTTCATGATCTCCAGCACGGTGCGGGCCAGCTCCACGAAGGCCCGGGTGCCGAGGCGCTTTTCGCGCAGCTGCACCAGGCGCGCGCCCCCGGCCACGGCCAGGCGCACGGTCTCGGCCACGCCGCGCGGGCCGCACAGGGCGGCGTCGGTGACGAGGTACACGGACCAGTCCGGGGCCGGTCGCATCAGCGGCGCTCCACCCGGACGTGGGCGGCGATCTCGGCTTCGGTCAGGGCGTAGAGGGCGTCGTAGAAATGCAGTTGCAGGGTGCCGGGCCCCTGGGAGCGCGCGGCGGCCACGGCCCCGGCGGCGCTCATCACGGCCATGCCGGACAGGGCGGCCTCGAAGGGGTCGTCCAGCACGGCGGCGAAGGCGCCGACCACGGCGGTGGCGGTGCAGCCCAGGCCGGTGACCTTGGGCATCAGCGGGCTGCCGCCGGTGACGAAGCCCAGGCGCGCGCCGTCGGCGACGACGTCCGTGGCGCCGCTGACGGTGACGACGCAGTCGGCCTTGCGGGCCAGGGCCTGGGCCACGTCCTCGATGCCCGCGCCGGAGTGGGCGCTGTCCACGCCGCGCGTGCCGCCGCCCGCGGCGGCGTTGGCGGCGGCCAGGCGCTGCTGGTCCATGGCCTCCAGGGCCCCGGCGGTGGCGATGATTTCCGAGCCGTTGCCGCGCACGACGGCCGGGGCGCACTGGGTGACGATGCGCCGGGCGGCGCCGGTGCGCAGCCGCGAGGCCCCGGCGCCCACGGGGTCCAGGATCACGGGGATGCCGCGTTCGTTGGCGGCCTGCCCGGCCTGGACCATGCTCTCGACCCATTCCTCGGACAGGGTGCCGATGTTCAGCACCAGGGCGCCCACGATGCCCACCAGTTCGTCCAGTTCCTGGGGCGCGTGGGCCATGATGGGCGAGGCGCCCAGCGCCAACAGGGCGTTGGCCGTGGTGTTCATGACCACGAAGTTGGTGATGTTGTGCACCAGCGGGCAGGCGGCGCGGACCTGTTTCAGGTGTTCGAAGACGGTGGCGGTATCGTGCATGGCGCGGTCCTTGGTTGTCGAAAGTGCGGCGGGGCCCTCCATTGATACTCAAACCCAACCGGATTTCAAGGCCCCCGCGCGAATCCGCGCGGTTTCTTCGCGGCGCGGGCGGCGGCGCGCCCCGTGGCCGGAACGGGCGGCGGGGTTTCCGGCGTCGGACGCGGCGCGCGGCGATGGCTTCCCGCCCGCGCCATTTTAGCTTGACTATCAAACATTTTGAAAATAGAACTACTCGCACACCAAGACAAACAGCGGAGAATTCCCATGGATTTGCAATTGTTCGGCGCCGCCCTTTCTTCGAGCTTCCTCATCGGCCTGATCCACGGCGTGAACCCGTGCGGGCATTCCTGGCTGGTGCTGGCCCCGTTCGTGGGCGGGCAGCGCAACGGGCTGCGCGTGGCCTGGCTCACGGCCTCGTTTCTGGGCGGCACGAGCCTGGCCTGCGTGCTGCTGGGCCTGACCCTGGGCGCGATTTCGGGCTGGATTCCCCCGTCGCTGCAAACCGGCGTGGACATCGGCGTCAACGGGCTGCTGATCCTGCTGGGCGTGGTCCTGATGCTGCGCCCGGAGCTGCTGCACAGCCACGACCATGACCATCAGCACGATCATGACCACGAACACCACGAGCCCGACGGTGATCACCACCACGACCACCCGCATCACGACGACCACCACCACGGCCACCACCACGCCCCGCGCGTGGGCCGGGCCACGGCGCCCGCGCTGTTCGGCGTGGGTTTCGTGAACATGATCGTGCCCTGCCCCACGGCGGCCATCATGTACAAATACGCCATCGAGTCGGCGGACCCGGCCGCCAGCGCCGCCGTGTTCGGCAGCTACGCCGTGGGCACGGCGCTGTCCGTCGGGGCGGTGATCTTCGGGCTGTGGAAGGCGGCGGGCTGGCTGCGCGGTTTGCAGCGCCCGGGCCTGGAAAGCGCCGTGATGCGCGCCGCCGGCCTTGTCATCGCGCTCATGGGCGCCTATGCCATGTCGCGGACCCTGTAAGCGCAAGCCCCGCGCACCCCGGAGGAGACCATGGAGACCACCGAACGCCTGGCCAACCTGCTCACCGAGTTCTTCGACAAGTTCTCGTCCTGGGAACACTGCGTGGTGCGCGACGGCGGCCTGACCCTGCCCCAGATGCACACCCTGGAGATCCTCGGCGCCCACGGGCCGATGCGCATGAAGGAGCTGGCCGCGCGCATGGGCGTGACCACCGGCACCCTCACCGTGCAGGCCGACAGGTTGCAGGACAAGGGCCTCATCGAGCGCACGCCCCACGAGACCGACCGCCGCTCCATCGTCGTCGGCCTGACCGACGAGGGCCGCCGCCATTTTCGCGAGCACCACCGCCTGCACGTGCGCCTGACCGAGGAGCTGATGGGCGCGCTGTCCGACGAGGAGGCCCAGCAGCTGGCCTCCATCCTGGAGCGGATGGCCGCCCGGCTCTGAGCCCGGGCCGCCATTTTTTCCCGCCCCCGGTTGCCTAAGCCGCCTTTTTCCTGCACTATCGTCCGCAAACTCGAAGCTGCGCGCGGCGCGCGCAGGCACAGGAGGCGATGGTGCGGCGAGGGGGATTGCTGTTCACGGTGGCGGCGCTGGCCGCCTGCCTGCTGTCGGCGCCGGGCCGGGCCGCCGGGGCCGGGCCGCTGCTGGCCGTGCTGCCGCTGCGCCCGCCCTGGGCCATGATCGCCGACGGCGCCCCCAGCGGGGCGGACGTGGACATCCTGCGCCTGGTGGCCGGGCGCCTGGGCCTGGACCTGGAGCTGCGCACGGACACCCGCCAGCGCTGCCTGTCCATGCTCAAGAAGGGCCAGGCGGACCTGATGGCCGGGCTGGTCTTCGACCCCGAACGCGCCCAGCCCCAGGACGCCTGGCTGACCTACGTCACCCCGCCCTACGCCACCCGCGAATCCAAGGCCTTCTACGCCACCAGGGACCGCGCCCAGAGCATCGAGCGCTACGAATTCCTGCGCCTGTACCGCGTCGGCACCGTGCGCGGGCAGGGCTACTTCCCGCAGTTCGACCTGGACGACGAGCTGCGCAAGAGCCCCCGGGACACCCTGGCGGAATCCATGCGCCGCCTGACCTCCGGCGCCGTGGGCATCGTCGTGGCCGACGAGGCCGAGGCCGACTGGTGGCTGCGCGCCAACCCCGAAGTGGCCGGGCACGTGGCCAAGACGCCGCTCAATTACCAGGGCTACCATCCCCTGCACTTCGCCTTCTCGGACAAATCCCCGGCAGCGGCCCTGGCCGGGGAGTTCGGCTCGGCCCTGGCGGCCCTGCTGCGCGAGGGCGCCATCGCCGACATCCTGACCCGCTACGGCATCCGCCCCTAGCCCGCCGCCGCCCCCGGAAACCTGTACGCCGCAAGGCCTTCCGCCCGTCGCTCCCGCGCGCCTCCGACCCCGCCGCCCGGCCCGGGCCGCCGGCCCGTTTTTTTCGATCCCGCGCTTCCGCTCGGGGCCGAATTGCGCTACTGTGCAAGGACCGGCTCTGCCGTTTCAGCCACCACAAAGGGAGACCGATCGATGGGAGTTCTGGGCAGCACGCTCACCCTGCGAAAGATCCCGAAGATCAGCGACGCGGAATTCGCGCAGCTGCGGGACTTCATCTACGACAAGACCGGCATCTCGATTCCGGACAAGCGCAAGTACCTCCTGGAGAACAGGCTGGGCACGCGCCTGACGGAACTGAGCCTCTCGTCCTACAAGGACTACTACGACTATCTCCGCCTGGATCCCGGCAGGACCAAGGAGATGGAGGCCCTGTGCGAGAGGATCACCACCAACGAGACCAGCTTCTTCCGCGACATCAAGCAGCTGACGGTCTTCAAGGACCACATCCTGCGCGAGGTGCTGGAGAAGCAGGAACAGTCCGGCCGCAAGGAGCTCAACATCTGGAGCGCGGGCTGCTCCTCGGGCGAGGAGCCGTACACCCTGGCCATCATGCTCCACGAGGTGCTCGGCATGGGCATCATCGGCTGGCGCATCCGGATCACGGCCAACGACCTCTCCCCGGCCATGCTCGCCAAGTGCCGGGCCGGTGTCTACGGCGACTACGCCCTGCGCACCACGCCCAAGGGGATGCTGGTCAAATACTTCGACGCCATGGGCGACGGGCAGTACAAGATCAAGCCCAAGGTCCAGAAGCTGGTCAGCTTCGGGCCCATCAACCTTTCGGACCGGGCCATGGTCCGCCGCATACCGTCCTCGCAGATCGTGTTCTGCCGCAACGTGATCATCTACTTCGACGACCCCATGAAGAAGCAGGTCGTCGGCTCGTTCTACGACAACCTGGTCCCGGGCGGGTACCTGTTCCTGGGGCATTCGGAGAGCATCCACAAGCTCTCCACGGCCTTCAAGCCGGTGTTCAAGCCGGGCGGCATCACCTACCTCAAGGAATAGCCGCCGCCGGGACGAGGGCCCGACGGGGCCGTTGAGGCACGACACGAGAGCAACGGGGGCGGCAAGACCCGCCCCAAGAGATACGGAGGTACCGCGTGTACCAGTTAGATACCAACTCCCCCCTGTTCGCCGAGGCCGACGACTACGTACGCCGCTTCTTCATGTACGTGGACCCGGACCATGAGGCCATCGTGGCCCTGTACGGCGCCAGCCTGGCACGGACCATGGAGGCCCTGAAAAAGGGCTGGACCTTCCCCACGGCCGAGGAGCTGATGCCGCGCAACGTGGAACACCTGCGCGACATGTTCTACCAGGAGCAGGAGGCGGGCGCGAAGGAAATGGTCGACGCCGAGACCCAGGTCGCCTCGTTCCCGGACGTCTACTTCCGGCTGCGCGAGGTCCTGGACAAGAAGGCCAGCTCCGCCAAGGACGTGGCCAAGGTCGTCTCCACCGACGTGGGCCTCACGGCCAAGCTGCTGAAGCTGGTGAACAGCCCGCTGTACGGCTTCTCCGAGCGCATCGACTCGGTGACGCACGCCGTCTCGCTGCTGGGCGTCAAGGAGGTCTCCAACCTCGCCCTGGGCATCTCGACCATCAATTTCTTCAAGGACATCCCGCCCGAACTGATGGACATGCGCACCTTCTGGAAGCACTCCATCAGCGTGGGCATCTTCGCCAAGCTGCTGGCCGGGCAGATCAAGAACGCGCCCACCGAGCGCCTGTTCACCGCCGGGCTGCTGCACGACGTGGGACGGCTGATCCTGTTCAAGAAGCTGCCCTACGCCTCCACCCAGGCCCTGATCTACGCCCGCGAGAACATGGTCCCCGTGGTGGACGCCGAGCAGGAAACCTTCGGCTACGACCACACCGACGTCGGCCGCACGCTGCTCACGGCCTGGAACTTCCCCGAGGAGATGACCACCCTCGTGGCCTGCCACCACAACCCGCTCACGGCCCCCGATCCGCTGGAACCCGGGGTCATCCAGGTGGCGGACAACCTGGCCAACGCGGCGGAGATCTCCGCAGGCGGCAAGTACGTGCTGCCGGGCATCGGCGACGGGGTCTGGGAGCGCATGGGCATCCCCGCCACGGCCGTCGAAGGCCTGCTGGAACTGTACGACATGCACATCGAGGAGGTCTTCGAATCCTTCCTGTAGCGGCGCGGCGCATCCCCCGGGCTTGCCATGGAGCCGTCCCTCGTCTATGAAACATGCGCCCGCCACCACCGGCGGGCGCACTGATTCGGGCCCCGGAGCGGGCGACCCCGCAACCAGCAGGAACCACTGGCGAACATGTCCATCAAGTACGACGTCCACTTCATCAATCCCTTCCTGGAAGCCGTGATCAACGTGCTTTCGACCATGGCCATGGTCTCCGCCACGCCCGGCAAGCCCTACATCAACACCCGGCGCACCGCCGAGTGCGACGTCACCGGGCTGATCGGCATCACCGGCCACGCCGAAGGCACCATCGCCCTGTCCCTGTCCAAGGGCGCCATCCTGCGCATCGTGTCCAACATGATCGGCGAGGACTACAAGGACCTCAACGACGACATCGCCGACGCCGTGGGCGAGCTGACCAACATGATCTCCGGCCAGGCCCGCCAGAACCTCTCCACCATGGGCCTGAACTTCAAGGCCAGCACGCCCTCGGTGGTCATCGGCCGCGGGCTGCGCGTGGCGCACCCGGCCTCGGGGCCGATCCTGGCCATCCCCTTCTCCACGCCCGACGGCGACCTGGTGGTGGAAATCTGCTTCGTGCGCTCGCAGTCCGTGTCCGTGGGCGGCGGCGTGGCCAAGGAGCCCCCGGCGGTGAGGCCCAAGGCGCCCCTGCCCCCGCAGGCCGACGAGGCCGAAAAAAAGGCGCCGGACTCCGAAGAGCCAGCGCCCGGCGAGGCGCAACAGAAGATGGACCAGAACGCCATCGACAAATTCTTCGACTAGGCCGCCGCGAGGCGGCCTTTTCCATTCCCGCCCGGGGCCTTATTTGGCGATGATCGCCTTGTCGCGCCCGGTCTCCTTGGCCTCGTACAAGGCCTTGTCCGCGCGCGAGAAAAGCACCTCCGGCGTGGCCGCCGGGCCGTCGGCCTGGGCGATGCCCGCGCTGACGGTGATCTTCAGCCTGGGCTCGATGCCCGGGAAGGCCAGGGCCCGGGCCGCGTCGCGCACGCCCTCCACCACCCGCAGCGCCTCCTCGGCCGTGGTCCGGGGCATGATCAGCGCGAACTCCTCGCCCCCGTAGCGGCAGGCCACGTCGTGCCCCCGGCGCACCCCGTCGCGCACCTCGCGCGCGAACTCGCGCAGCACCAGGTCGCCCGTGGCGTGGCCCCAGGTGTCGTTGACCCGCTTGAAATGGTCGATGTCGAACATCACCAGGCACATGGGCGCGTCCGCCCGGCAGGCCGAGATCTCCTCCAGGATGCGCGCGTCGTAGTAGCGGCGCATGAACAGCCCGGTCAGCCCGTCCACCATGGCCAGCTCGAACAGCCGCGCGTTGTCCAGGCTGACGGCCAGGACCGTGGTCAACAGCCGCAGCGAGGCCAGCGTCTCCGGGGCCTCGGCCTGGCTCTCCACGCTCAGCGCGCCGAGGATCAGCCCGGAAGAGGCCACCACCGGCAGCACCAGGCAGCCCGAACCCGGCTCCGCGCCGGGCAGCGGCGCCGGGGCCTCGGGCCCGGGCACGAAGCCCAGGTCGCGCTTCTCGGCGAAGACCCGCTCGAAGGCGCTGCCGGGCACCGCCACCGTCAACTCCGGACGGGTGGAGGCGTTGCCGGAAAACACCCGGTCCAGGGTCAGGCGCTCGCCGTCGGAAGACAGGTTCCACAAGGCCACGCGCGGCGCCTCGGCGAAGTCCGCCAGGGTCTCCAGGGCCATGTCCGTGACCATGTCGCGGTCCGAGACGGCCGTCAGCAGCCTGGAGGCGAAGTTCAGGATCAGCAGGGTTTCGCCGAGGTCGGCTCCAACCATGGGGCACCTCCCGTCGCGGCCCGGCGGCCCGGGCGCGGGGTCACAGTTCGATGATCTGGCCGTCGTAGGCCATCAGCACGTCCAGGGGCACGTCGTCCATGTACAGCTCGGCATAGCGCCGGGTCTCGTTGTGGAAGGCCTCGATGGAGCCGTCGTCCAGGGTCGGCTCCTGGTGGAACAGGCACAGCCTCTTCACCCCGGCGCGCTTGGCCAGCTCCACGCCGATGACGTTGGAGGAGTGGCCCCAGTCCTTCTTGGAGGTGCTGGCCGCCTGGAAGGTGTACTGGGCGTCGAAGACCAGCAGGTCAGCGCCCTTTATATGCCGCAGATACTCATAGCTCTCCTGGTCCGCGTCCTCGCGGTGCTCGCTGTCCGTGGACATCACGAAGCTCGTGCCGTTCTTCTCGAAACGGTAGCCGTAGGACTTGCCGGGATGGTTCTGCTCGAACGGCGTGACCTGCATCCCGCCGAAGGAATACGTCGTGTCGGGGGTCATGACCTCGAAGCTGATCTTGGCGCCCAGGTCCTCGAAACCCACGGGGAAGAACGGCTGGGACTGCTGCGTGCGGAACGCGCGCTCCACGTCCTCGTGGCAGGAATGAAACCGGATCTCGTTGCCCGGCACGTAGGCCGGGATGAAGAACGGGAAGCCCATCAGATGGTCCCAGTGCAGATGCGTCATCAGGATGTCGTAGACCCCGCCCGACGGGCCGCGCGTGGAGACGATGGCGTTGCCCAGATCGCGCATGCCCGAGCCGCAGTCGATGACCACGTAGCCCTCGGCCCCGGCGTCCACCTGCACGCAGCAGGTGTTGGAACCGTAGGACCCGCGCACCGAAAACGGCAGCTCCTGGTCGATGAAGGCGTCGATGTTCGCGCCGGGGGACAGGCTCTTGGCCGCGGCGATTTTGAGGGCCTTGGCGATCTTGCGCCGGATGAGGGGCACGTTGGTGGAGACGGGCAGCGATCCTCGGCAGCCCCAGATGGTCACTCTCACTGTGGGAACCTCCGCACGGAAGCAGTGTGGTTTTCCTATTATATACACGGACCACCACGAGAGGTCAAAAAAAAGGGGCACCTGCGTACCCCGGCCCCCGGCGGGCACGAGCGCGGCGAGGGGCGGGAGCGGTGGCCGCAGAGGGGGGAGGCGTTGCTGTGCGGGTGGCTGGCGTTAAGATGTTTGCCTCCGGCGGCTCAAGGGTTATCAC
>CAYUIN010000037.1:9574-10590 GCA_964444695.1 uncultured Desulfocurvus sp. | reverse complement strand
CACGCGAGGAAGGGAAAAATTCTCGTGAGCATCTGGGTTCCGTCCTTTTAGGTTGCGTGGGTGAGCATCTTTCTGGCCGACGCGATCATCTCCGTGAACAATGCACCCGCGTCGTACAGGTTGTAGGTCTTGAACCGGGCCAGTCCGTCGACCATGGTGAACAGGATCATGGCCGTCTTGCGCGCGCGCACCCCGGCCACGGAGCCGTCTGCCCTGCCCTGGGCCACGGCCTTCTCGAAGAACTCGATGAAGCAGTTGTAGATCGCCGCGAGCTGCTCGCGGCAGACCTCGTTGTCCCTGGCGAGCAGGTAGGGGTAGTGGCGGTGCAGCAGCAGGAAATCGTCCTCCATGACCCCGGCCAGGTAGAGGTAGAAGCCGAGCAGGCCCTCCACCTTTTCCAGGCCGCTTGGGTAGTCCGTCTCCAGCTCGTGGGCCTCGAACCGCGCGATGACCTCGCGCCGCACCCGGCGCAGCACTTCCAGAAGCAGCTCTTCCTTGTTCTTGAAATGATAGAAGATCGTACTCTCGGCCACCCCGGTCGCCTTGGCCAGCTCCGCAGTACTGGTATCGGCGAATCCTTGATACGCAAAGAATTTGGTGGCCGCCTTCAGAATCATTTCCTTCTTCGTCATCACTGCTCCTTGCAAACCCCTACTGAGTACTCACTCAGTGTTCGAGATTGCCCAATAACCCGCCAAAGCCGTTTGTGTCAATACTGTTTGTTCAAAAATTATCTTGCGTAATTCCATACTGTTGCAATGTATTTTCGACATATCCGCCGCATCCGGCCAAAAAAATCTGAGTGGACACTCAGTTCCCCCTGCCCGCCCCGGTGCGCCTGCGCGGAGCCCGAAAACAGCCGGGCCCCAGCGGCGCGGGGGGGGCCTCGCGACGGCCGGGCGCGGGGCGGCCGGGCGCTGCGCCGCGGAGAAAAAAGCGGGATGAAGCGGCGGGCCACGCGGCGGGCGGGGCGCCGCGGGCGGCATTCCGCGAAGAAAATACGGCGGGGCGGACGC
>CAYUIN010000037.1:0-9564 GCA_964444695.1 uncultured Desulfocurvus sp. | reverse complement strand
GGGCTCCGGCGGACCTCAGCGGGCCCCGGCGGCCCCGGATACGGCGGCGCGCACCAGGGCCCGGAAGAGGGCCCGCTGGGAGCGCATGTAGGGCAGAAACTCCGGATGCCACTGCACGCCCAGGACCAGCGGCCCCTCCGGGCGCTCCACGGCCTGGACCACGCCGCCCCCGTCGCGCGCGACCACCGTCAGCCCGCGCCCCAGGCGGGCCACCCCCTGGTGGTGCAGGGCGTTGACCCGCGCCTGCTCCCGGCCCAGGATGCCCGCCAGGCGCGACCCGGTCGCCAGGCGCACGGTCTTGCGCGGCAGCACGGTGCGCGGGGCCGGGGTCTCGGCGTAGAACGCCCCCAGGTCGCGGTGCAGGGTGCCGCCCAGGTGCGTGTTCAAGAGCTGCATCCCCCGGCAGATGCCCAGCACGGGCAGGCCGCGTTCCAGGGCCGCGTCCAGCAGCCCGTGCTCGAAGGCGTCGCGGGCCGGGTCCGTCCCGGAGTGCGCCGCCAGGCCCAGCAGCCTGCGCGCCGCCCACACCGCCGCATAGGCCAGGACCGCCAGCAGGCGCCGCACCGGGCCGCGCTCCGCGCGCCGCGCCTCGCGTCCGGCCCGGCGCAGGAATTCCGCCGTGCCCCGCTCCCCGGGCAGCGGGCCCACGTCCGCCCCGCCGCCGAGGATCAGCCCGTCCAGGCCCCGGATCAGGGCCCCGGGTCGCGCCCCGTCCCCGGGACGCAGGCGCACGGCCCGCCCCCCGGCCAGGGCCACCCCCAGCCGGGCGAACAGCCACATGGCCGCCCCGCCCCGGTCAGGACCGCCGACCCCGATGCGCGGCCTAGCCATCCAGCCACCGGTCCACGCGCTCGGCCCAGGACTCGGCCAGCAGCGATTCCGGGAAGCCGGGCATCTCGCGCAGCATGGCCCACAGCTCGCGCTGCCCGGCGTCGTCCCAGGCCAGGGCCTCCACCCGCAGCCAGCGCCGCCATTCCCAGGCCACGGTCCAGTCCGCCTCGTCCACCCGGCAGTCCGGCAGGCGGTAGTGCAGGGCCGGGCGCGGGCGCACCAGCTCCGGTTCGCGCAGCCGCCCGTCCAGGGCGTCCGGCGCCAGGTGCGCGATGAGCGGCAGCATGTCCAGGGGCCGGTTGCGGGTCGGGTTGTGCGCCAGGTAGTCGCGGGCGAAGTCCCGCACGTCCGCCGGCGCGTAGTCCGGGTCCGCCGCCAGCAGCACGTAGTCCCGGGGGAAGCGGTCGATGTACGGGCTCACGCTGCGGGTCAGGTCCAGGCCCGCGTCCTCGCGCAGCCAGTCGTCCAGCAGCAGCACGGCCCGCAGGTAGCGGACCAGGGTGCCCGCCTCCAGGTCCGGCGGCTCCACGTTGATGTGCATCCCGAAGGCGTAGGCCAGGGAGGCGTCCGTGCCCCTGGCCCGCCGGGCGCGCAGGGCGCGGCGCAGGTCTTCCAGGGCGTCCAGCTCGGCAAAGGGCATGGGCGGCAGCACCACCTCGCAGGGCACCAGCGTGGCCGAGACCGAAAGCAGCAGATCCTCCAGCCCGCGCAACAGCTCCGGGCCGGGTTCCAGGCCCAGGGCGCGCAGGGCCCGCAGGTAACGCCGCTCCTTGAGCGCCGAGGCGTCCAGCTCCACGCCCACGTCCCCGTAGCGCGTGCCCCGCACCTCGTGCACGAAGGGCGACTCGGAGCGCACCCGGCCCCCGAAGACCTCGGCCACGGCCCGGGCCGCCTCGACGGGCTCCAGCCCGGCGAATTCGAATTCGAAGCCCGCCCGGCGCGCGCTCCCGTCCTGCCTGCTGATCCTGTGGGGCAACTGCATGCCTGCTCCTGTCCTGGTTTCGGGCCCGGTCCGCCCCGGGGCCCGTCCGCCACTGTACCACAGCCGGGGCCTTGGGCCAACCCGCCGCCGCCTTTGGCCTTTTTCTCCCGCATGTGCTATGATGCCGCCATGAGCGACGCACCGACCCCGACCCCACCCCTGCCGCCCCTGGCCACGGGGCAGACCCTGTGCCACGACGCGACAGGCCGCGAGACGGCCTGCCCCGGCAGCGGGCAGGACGCCGAGACCCGCCCCGGACTGCCCTGGCCCGAACCCCGCTTCAGCGTCCACGGCCCCGTGGTCCGCGACGAGCTGACCGGCCTGGACTGGGTCCGCGACGCCTCCCTGGCCGCATTCCCCCTGAGCTGGGCCGAGGCCCTGGATTTCGCCCAGGGTCTGGAGCGCGACGGTTTCGGCGGCGGCGGCCCCTGGCGGCTGCCCACCCGGCGCGAGCTGCGCAGCCTGCTGGGCCACGCCGAACGCGACCCGGCCCTGCCCGCCGGGCATCCCTTCCTGGGCGTGGTCCCCGGCTGGCACTGGACGGCCACCACCTGGGCGGGCGACCCGGCCTACGCCTGGTACGTCCAACTCTCCGGCGGGCGGACCTTCTTCGGCCGCAAGGACGGCTACAGCATGGTCCTGCCCGTGCGCGGAAACAGCCCGGTGCTCCCGGCCACGGGCCAGCGCGCCGCGCAGGACCCCGCCGGGCGCGACGACGGCCCGCAGCGCGGCGCGCCCTGGCCCGAGCCGCGTTTCGAGGTCCTGGGCGACGCCGTGCGCGACGGGCTCACCGGCCTGACCTGGACCCGCGACGCGGACCTCGGCCCCGGCCCCCTGTCCTGGACCGAGGCCTTCGCCCTGCCCCGGCGGCTGGCGGCCACGGCCCACGCGGGCCGGACGGACTGGCGCCTGCCCACCATCGCCGAGCTGGAAAGCCTGACCGACGCCTCCCGCGCCTTCCCGGCCCTGCCCGCCGGGCATCCCTTCCTGGGCGTGGCCGAGGTCTACTGGTCGGCCACCAACAGCGCCTACGAACCGGACTGGGCCATGGCCCTGTACATGCACAAGGGCGCCGTGGGCGTGGGGTTCAAGGCTGGCGAGGGGCTCGCGGCCTGGTGCGTCGCGGGTTGATCCCCGCGCGCACCGCGGCTTCATTTCCGAACAAAATTCGGATAGCATCCGCAGCACACACCAACCCTCTTCTCCCGAGAGCCCCATGAGCCCAGGACGCACATCCCTGCCGGAGGACAGCGCCGCCCTGCACGCCGAAATCGAGCGTCTTCGGGAGGAGGTGGCCCGCCTGCGGGGGGTGGAGGAACGCGAGCGCCACGTCATCCACCTCTTCAACGAGGCCCCGCTGCCGTATCAGGCCCTGGACGAACACGGGCGGATCATCGAGATCAACACGGCCTGGACCGCGCTCATGGGCTACAGCGCCGAGGAGGTCCTGGGCCGGGGCTTCGACGAGTTCCAGGCCCCGGATACGCAGCGTGATTTCCGCGAGCGCTTCGAGGCCTTCAAGCGCCGCGGCGCCATCGCCAAGGCCGAGCTGCTGCTGCTCAAGAAGGACGGCACGCCCCTGCTGGCCTCCCTGGACGGGACCATCGAACGGCTGCCGGACGGCGGCTTCCACAAGACCCACTGCCTGTGGCGGGACATCACCCGCGAGCGGGCCATGGAACGGGCCCTGACCGAAAGCGAGGACGCCCTGCGGGCCCTGGTGGACGCCACGTCGGACATCTGCATCCTGTTCGAACCGGACGGCCGCATCCTGACCTGCAACGAGGCCTTCGCCCGGCGCTACGACTCGACCATCGCGCAGCTGCGGGGCAGGAACGTCTATTCCCTGTACTCGCCGGACGTCGCCGCCGCGCGCAAGGAGCACCTGCGCCTGGCCCTGCGCGGGAAACGGCCCGTGCGCCGGGTGGACGAGAACATGGGCCGCGTGTTCGACGCCACGCTGACCCCCGTCCTGGACACCGACGGCGAGGTCCGCCGCCTGGCGCTCTACGCCAAGGACGTCACCGACGACCGCGCCCGCGAAAAGGCCCTGCACGACAGCGAACACCAGTACCGCCTGCTCGCGCACAACATGGCCGACGTGGTCTGGATCATGGGCACCGACCTGCGCCTGAGCTACGTCAGCCCGTCCATCAAATCCCTGCGGGGCTACGAGCCCGAAGAGCTGCTGGGCGAGGCCATGCAGGACGCCATGACCCCGGAGTCCCTGCGGACCGCCCAACGGGCCATGCGGCTGCGCGCGGAGCAGGAGCGCCTCGGCAACCTGGACCACGTCAACCGCATGGAGGTGGAGCAGTACCGCAAGGACGGCAGCACGGTCTGGGTGGAGGCCACCTCCCGCGCCATGCACGACGAACTGGGGCGGATCACGGGCTACCTCGGCGTCTCGCGCGACGTCACCGAGCGCCGCAGGGCCCAGCAGGCCCTGGCCCGCTCCGAGGCCAAGTTCCGCTCCGTGCTGGAGGACATGCAGCTCATCGGCATCTCCCTGGACCCCCAAGGCAGGCTCAGCTTCGCCAACGACTTCTTCCTGGAACTGACGGGCTGGACCCGCGAAGAGGCCCTGGGGCTGGACTGGTTCACGCACTTCCTGCCCCGGGAGCTGGCCGACGAGATCCGCCTCGTGTTCCAAGGCACCATCGCCAGCCGGACGGCAGGCCAGTACACCTTCTACGAAAACGACATCCTGGCCCGCGACGGCACCGTGCTGCACATCGGCTGGACCAACGTGCTCACCGTGGACGACGCGGGCGAGATCATCGACGTGACCTGCATCGGGCTGGACCTCACCGAACGCAGACGGGCCATGGCCGCCCTGACGGACAGCGAAACCCGCTTCCGCTCCATCGTCCAGAACTCGCCCATGGGCATCATGCTCATCGACCTGCTCCCGGACGGGGAGCTGGTGCTCATAGACGCCAACCCCGCGGCGGACAGGCTCTCCGGGATGGACATCACCGGGCGGCTGGGGCTGACCCTGGAAGAGGCCTTCGCCACCTTCTACGAACCCGAGGCCCTGGAGCACTACCGGCGCATCGCCCGCGACGGGGACACCCGCTTCACGCCCCGCTGGGAGCTGCGCGAGGGCCCGACCCCGCAATGGTTCGACCTCTACGCCTTCCAGACCATGCCCATGCGCATGGCCGTCCTGTTCCGGAACGTGACCGACCAGGTGCGCGCCGAAGAAGCCCTGCGCAACAGCGAGCTGCTCTACCGCAGGCTCTTCGAGAACGCCTCCGTGGGCATCATCTTCGCCGACCAGAACAACCGCGTGCTGGACGTCAACGCCCTGGCCTGCGAAATCCTGGGCTACACCCGCGCGGAGCTGCGCGCCCTGCGCGCCAGGGACGTCGTGGTCCTGGACGAACACGACATCCCGCCGGAACAGGCCGTCCAGGAAGCCGACGAAAGCGGCTCCATCTTCCGCCTGGAACGCACCTTCCGCAGGAAGGACGGCTCGCTGCTGTCCGTGGAGGTCCACATCCGCGCCGTGGACGACGAGGCCAACCACCTGATCATGTTCCAGGACATCTCCGCCCGCAAGGAGGCCGAACGCAGGCTGATGGGCTTCAAGCGGCTGATGGACGCCATGGCCGACACCATGCCCGACATGCTCTGGGCCAAGGACCTCGAAGGCCGCTACACCTTCGCCAACCGCGCCGTGCGCGAGACCCTGCTGCTGGCCGGAAACGAGGAAGTCCAGGGCCGCACCGAACACTATTTCGCCGACAGGCAGCGCGCCCGAGGCAAGCGCCACACCATCCTCGACCACTGCGGCGAGTCCGACGCCGTGGTGCTCTCCACCCGCCGCCCGGGCCATTTCGTGGAGGACGGCGAAGTGGCCGGACGCACCCTCTGCCTGGACATCCTCAAATCCCCGCTGTTCGACGCCGGGGGCAGGCTCATCGGCACCGTGGGCACGGGCCGCGACATCACCGAGCAGCGCCAGGCCGAGCAGGAACTGCGCCGCAGCCGCTCGCTGCTGGAGGAATCCCAGCGCATGGGCGGCATGGGCGGCTTCGAGGTGGACGTGGCGGGCGGCGAGGTGTTCTGGACCGAGGGCATGTACGAGACCTTCGCCCTGGACCCCGCGGGACCGCCGCCGGACAACCAGTCGTTCCTGTCCTGCTGCGTGCACCCCGAGGACAGGCCCCTGGTGCGCGACGCCTGGCGCCGCGCCCTGAGCGAACGGGCCCCGGCCTTCGGCGCCTTCCGCGCCCTGCGCCGGGACGGCGCCGAGCGCGTCGTCCGCTACATCGCCATGCCCCAGCAGGACGAGAGCGGCGCCGTGCGCCAGATCATCGGCGTGACCCGCGACGTGACCGAGGAATACCAGGCCCAGGCCGAACTGCTGGCCGCCAAGGAGGCCGCGGAAAAGGCCTCGCGCTCCAAGAGCGAGTTTCTGGCCAACATGAGCCACGAGCTGCGCACCCCGCTCAACGGCATCTTCGGGATGCTCCAGCTGGCCCTAACCACCGAACTGGACGAGGAACAGCGCGAATACGTGGAAACCGCCCTGGCCACCGGCCGCAGCCTGCTGACGGTGATCAACGACGTCTTGGACTTCTCCAAGCTGGAGGCCGGGTTCCTGCAAATCGGCCAGGAACCCTTCGACCTGCGGGCCGACGTGGCCATGGTCATGGAGAATTTCCGCATCCCGGCCATGGAGAAGGGCATCGCCCTGACCACCCGCATCGGCGAGGACCTGCCCCGGGTGCTGCTGGGCGACGGGGCCCGCCTGCGCCAGATCCTGTTCAACCTGGTGGGCAACGCCGTGAAGTTCACTCCCGAGGGCGGCGTGACCCTGGAAGTGGACCCGCTGCCCGCGCAGCGCCCCGGGCAGCTGCGGCTGCTGTTCACCATCTCCGACACCGGCATCGGCGTGCCCCCCGGATTCCTGGACGTGATCTTCGACGCCTTCACCCAGGTCGACGGGGCCTACACCCGCAAGTTCAAGGGCACGGGCCTGGGCCTGGGCATCGTCAAGCGCCTGGTGCTGCTCATGGGCGGCAACCTGTCCATCTCCAGCGAGCCCGGCACGGGCACCGAGGTCTTCTTCACCCTGCCCCTGCGCCTGGCACAGCAGGACCAGGACGCGGCCGCCCACGGGACCGGCCGCAGCGCCCCGGCCATGCGCCCCCTGTCCATCCTGCTGGCCGAGGACGAGGCCGTGAACATGCTCGCCGCCCGGCTGATGCTGGAAAAACAGGGCCACGCCGTGACCTGCGCGGCCAACGGCCTGGAAGCCGTGCACGCCGCCTCCCGGGGCCGCTACGACTGCGTGCTGATGGATATCCAGATGCCGGAACTGGACGGGCTGCGGGCCGCAGAGAAGATTCGCGGCATCCGCCCCGGGCTGCCGATCATCGCCATGACCGCCCACGCCATGACCGGCGACCGCGACCGCATCCTGGCCGCCGGGCTGGACGGCTACATCGCCAAGCCCGTGGACGGCGCCGAACTGGACCGCCTGCTGGGCAGGATCTGCGCCGGGACCGACCCGGAAATCAGGACTGACTTTGAGGGGAAAGACGCTTGACGAAGACCTCGCCGGTGTGCGTCAGGTAGACCAGCTTGCGGCCCCTGTCGCCGCCGACGTCCGAGGCCGCGACCCGCAGCCGCTCCTGCTCCAGCGTCTCGAAGGCCGTGACCACGTTCTTGCGCCCGACCCCGAACTGCTCCGCGAAGATCGCGTTGGCCCCGCCGAAGACCTTGCACACCAAGTCCCCCCGGCGCACGCCCCGGCGGTACAGCTCCGCCGCCGTGCGCCGGATGGCCTCGTCCACGTACTTGAAGGCCTCGGCCTCCAGGGCCTTGCCCCGCAGGCCGTTGGACGTCGGCATCAGGGCGTGGAACACCGCGCCGATGCGCGTGGTCGGGCAGTGGAAGGTCACCGCCACGCAGGAGCCGAGCACCGTGGCCACGGCCATCGCCTGCGACGAGACGATGCCCTCGCCCACGCCCAGCTGCCCGACGGCCACGCCGGGGTATCTCTCCAGCAGCCTGTGCATCACGCGTCACCGTCCAGCGGGACGGGCAACAGGCCCAGGTTGGCCAGCGTCTCGAGCAGCACCTCGCGCTCGAAGGGCTTGGTGATGTAGGCGTCCGCCCCGCACTCGTACTGCGCGCGGACCATATGCTCCGAGTCCGAAAGACAGGTCAGCATCACCACCCGGGGCCTGTCCTCGGACTGCACGTTCTCGTCGTCGAACAGGTCGCGGATGCGCCGGGTGGCCTCCATGCCGTCCATCTCCGGCATCATGATGTCCATCAGCACCACGTCGTAGCCGTCGCCGCCCAGGGAGCGGCGGACCATCTCCACCGCCTGCGCCCCGTTCACGGCCTCGTCGCAGGTCCCGATGTTCTTGAAGAACGCCTTGAGGATGAACCGCAGCGAATCGCTGTCGTCCACAATGAGTATCCTGAGCACGAACCGGCCCCTCCCGCCGCATGTGAAACCCGCCGCCGGACGGCGACGGGGAGTGAGCGCAGCGGCTACTTTACCACCCAGCGCCCGATGCGGTCAAAGGCTTCGTCCAGTTCGGCGGGAGCCGCCCCGTAGGACAGGCGCAGATGCCCCTCGCCCGGCGCCCCGAAACTCCCGCCGGGAATGGTGATCACCCGGGCCTCGCGGATCAGCCGCTCGGCCAGCGCCCGCGAAGGCTCCTGCGTGAACAGCGCCTTGGCCATGATGTAGAACGCCCCGCCCGGACGCACGTAGGAAAAGGCCCCGGACATCGCGTCCAGCCGCGCGCAGGCCAGCTCCCGGCGCGCCGCCAGCTCCCGGCGCATGGCCTCCACCGGCTCCTGCGGGCCGCAAAGCGCCGCCAGCGCCGCATGCTGCGCCGGGGCGGGCGCGCAGATCGCCGTGCAGTCGTGCACCTTGAGCATCTGGTCCATCAGCGGACGCGGCGCCCAGGCGTACCCCACACGCCAGCCCGTCAGCGCATACCGCTTGGAAAAACTGTTCACCAGCACGCAGCGCTCCCGCAGCCCCGGCAACGAGGCCAGACTGAGCGGCATCGGACCGTCGTAGACCAGCGAGTCGTACGTCTCGTCCGTGATCACCCACAGCCCCCGGCGCTCCGCCAGCGCCGCCAGCTCCAGCAGCTCGGCGTCGGAAAACACCACCCCCGTGGGGTTGGAGGGGTTGCAGAAGAACAGCGCCTTGGTCCGCTCCGTCACCGCCGCCTCCAACGCCGCCACGTCCAGGCCCCAGTCCGCCCGCAACGGCACCCGCACCGGCACCCCGCCCGCCAGCAACACCTGCTCCACGTGCGAGGCATACGTCGGCGCGGGCATCAAGACCTCGTCGCCCTCCTCCACCAGCGCCAACACCGCGCACAGCAGCGCCTCCATGGCCCCCACCGTGATCACCACCTCGGACATCGGGTCCGCCGCGATGCCCTTCTCCCGCTCCAGCAGCTCCGACACCGCCTCGCGCAAGGGCACCATCCCGGGCTGCAACGAATACTTCCCGGCGCCCGGATCGTCCCGCAGGGCGCGGCATACCGCGTCCACCACATGCTCCGGCGTGGCGAAGGACGGCACGCCCTGGCCCAGCGAGACGCACCCGCCCACCTGCGCCGCGATCATCGGCATCATCTTGGTGTCGGAAATCCGAATCCGCCCCACACGCTTGCTGAATACGTCGGCCATATGCGCTCCTTCGGGTTGTGGTCGTGGAATGCGGGGGGAAGGGGGAACCCCTTTTTCCAGCGGAAAAAAGG
>CAYUIN010000036.1:0-10617 GCA_964444695.1 uncultured Desulfocurvus sp. | reverse complement strand
AGGGCCAGCCCGTGGCGCTCGGTCACGGCTGGCCCTGATCGAGGACTGCGCCCACGCCATCGAGACCACCTACAAGGGCCGCCCGGCGGGCACCTTCGGCGATTTCGGCTGCTTCAGCTTCTACGTCACCAAGAACGTGATCACCGGCGAGGGCGGGATGATCCTGGCCCGCGACGAGGACAAGGCCTGCCGCATCCGCCAGCTGGCCCTGCACGGCATGAGCTGCGACGCCTGGAAGCGCTTTTCCGACTCCGGCTACAAGCATTATTTCGTGGTCGAGCCCGGCTTCAAGTACAACATGACGGACATGCAGGCCGCCCTGGGCCTGCACCAGCTGGCCCGGGTGGAGAATAACCTCCTGCGCCGCGAGGCCGTCTGGGCCCGCTACGACGAGGCCCTGGCCGACCTGCCCCTGACCCTGCCCGCCCCGCCGGAGCCCGGCACCCGCCACGCCCGGCACCTGTACACCGTGCTGGTGGACGAGGCCGAGGCGCGCGTCAGCCGCGACGCCCTGCTGGAAGGCATGACCGCCCACAAGATCGGCGTGGGCGTGCACTACATGAGCGTTCCTGAGCATCCTTACTATCAGGGTGCGTATCTCTGGCGCCCGGAAATGTGGCCCGAGGCCATGCGCATCGGGCGGCGCACCGTGAGCCTGCCGCTGTCGGCCAAGCTCACGGACGCCGACGTGGACGACGTCATCGCCGCCGTGCGGGCGGTGCTGGGGGCGTAGATGGACCGGCCCGTGCTCGTGGCGACGCCGCACTCGCACCTGTTTGCGGACCCGGCCCTGGCCGGGCGGCTGCGCGCGGCCTCGGACCTGGTGGAGATCCGCCTGCCGGAACAGGCCGGGGAGGTGCGCGGCGAGGCCCTGTACCACTGCGAGCTGTCCCTGGTGGCGCCCTGGGGCCCGCAGGAGCTGGCCGAGCTGGGCCGGGTCTACGACGGGCTGCGCGCGGGCGGCGGGCGGCTGGGCGCCGTGTCCTTCCACCTGGCCTCGCGCTACGAGGAAAACGACCTCGTGGACGGGGCCTACGTGGGGCGCGGCGAGCCCATGAGCGCCGCCGCCATGCTGGCCAACGCGGGCCAGAACGGCGCCCTGGCGCGCCGGGCCCTGCCCGCCACGCCGCTGCTGGTGGAGAACAACAACCACCTGGGCACGGACGCCTACGCCCTGGTCACGGACCCCGCATTCATCGGCGAGGTCATGGACCAGGCCGGGGCGGACCTGCTGCTGGACGTGGCCCACGCCCGCATCAGCGCCTGCAACACCGGCCGGGACGAGGCGGAATACTTCGCGGCCCTGGGCCTGGACCGCGCGCTGCAGGTGCACCTCTCGCGCCACGCCGAATGCGGCGGCCGCGCCCGGGACGCCCACGAGGCCCTGGGCGAGGCGGACTGGGACTATTTCGCCGGGCTGCTGCCCCGTTTGCCCGGCCTGCGGTACGCAACCATCGAATACTACAAGGACCCCGAACGGCTGCTGGCGCAGATCGCCCGGCTGCGCGAGGTCCTGGCGGGCGCCCGGGCCTGAGCCCGGCGCGCGCGGCAACGGAGCGGAACATGGCATCGAACACGCAAGTGGATCAGGATTTCGACTACAGCGCCGGGGCCTTTTTCGGCCTGACCGGCAAAACGGCCCTGGTCACGGGCGCGGCCGGGCAGCTGGGCTGCGGCATGGTGCGCGGCCTGCTGGGGGCCGGGGCCCGGGTCCTGGCGGCGGACACCTCCCAGGACGCCCTGGACGCGGCCCGCGAGCGCTGGGGCTGGCCCGAGGAGGCCGTGGCCACGGCCGTCTGCGACATCCGCAGCCGCGACGACGTGCGCGGCGCGCTGGACGCGGGCATCGCGGCCTTCGGCGGGCTGGACCTGCTGGTGAACAACGCGGGCGTCAGCACCTTCGAGCCGTTCATGGAGCGCCCGGAATCGTCCATCGACTGGGTCATGGACGTCAACGTCAAGGGCACCATCCTGTGCATCCAGGAGTTCCTGCGCCACCGCGAGGAGCGCGGCGGCGGCGGGGCCATGGTCAACGTGGCCTCGCACTACGGCCTCGTCAGCCCGGACCCGCGCATCTACACGGACTGCGCGCGCAAGAACTCCGAGATCTACGGCGCCACCAAGGCGGGCATCATCCAGATGACGCGCTACTTCGCGGTGCACGCCGCGCAGTACGGGGTGCGGGTCAACGCCGTGTCCCCGGGCGGCGTGCGCAACCCGGACAACCCCCAGGGCCCGGATTTCCAGAACAATTACGGCTTCCGCTGCCCCATGGGCCGCATGGCCGAGACCCACGAGATCGTCGGCGCGGTGGTCTATCTGCTGTCTCCGGCGGCGGCGTACGTGAACGGACACAACCTCGTCGTGGACGGCGGGTTCACCAGCTGGTAGGGAGGCGACCCATGGCACGCATCAAGACTCTGCGCGACAACGGATTTTCCACGGACAACAGGACCTACGTCATCGCCGAACTGGGCATCAACCACGGCGGCGACCTGGACGTGGCCAGGCGGCTCATGGACTCCGCCGCCGCCGCCGGCGTGGACGCGGTGAAGTTCCAGACGTACCTCACCGAGAAACGCGCGCCCAAGGGCAACCAGGCCGTGTTCGACATCCTCAAGAAATGCGAGCTGCCCTTCGAGGCCTTCGCGGAGCTGAAGGCCCACGCCACGGGCCTGGGCGTGGACTTCTTCTCCACGCCCTTCGACCGCGAGAGCGTGGAGTGCCTGACGGCCATCGGCACGGACCTGTACAAGATCGCCTCCTTCGACGTGGTCAACCACGCGCTGCTGCGCGACGTGGCCGCCACGGGCAAGCCGGTGATCATGTCCACGGGCATGGCCGCCAAGGCCGAGATCGACGCGGCCTGCGCGGTCCTGCGCGCCGGCGGCGGGCATCTGGCGCTTCTGCACTGCGTGTCCTCCTACCCCCTGGCCGAGGACGCCGCCGACCTGTCCGCCATCTACGCCCTGCAGGACGCCTACGACTGCGTGATCGGCTACTCGGACCACACCCCGGGCATCGACGTCCCGCAGTGGGCCGTGGCCGCCGGGGCGCAGATCATCGAGAAGCACTACAAGATCGACGAGGCCATGGACTGCATCGACGCGCCGGTGTCCATCACCGAGGCCCAGACCCGCGAGATGATCGCCGTCATCCGGCGCATCGAGGCCGCCTTCGGGGCCGGGGAGCTGGGCGTGCGCGAGGTGGAGAAGCCGATCACCGTCTTCAGGAGGCCGACCGACTAGGATGCGCAAGCTCTTCGTGCTGCCCGAGGACGGCAGCCCCTACGCCGAAGAACTGGCCTGCGCCCGCGAGCGCGTGAACGGCGCGGCCCTGGCCGTGCCCCTGTCCGGGCTCTCGGTGGAGCTCCTCGAGCGCGAGGCCATCGACGTCGTGGTTTCCACCGGCCTGCCGCGCACCTGGCACTACGCCCTGCGCGGCATGGACGTGGTCACCGTGACCCTGGGCGAGCGCGAGGCCCACTACGAGCTGTCGGACATCGTCATCGACTGCATGCGCGACGACGCCAAGCGCTACTTCGTCAGCCGCGAGCACTCCGTGTGCCGCAACCGCGACTTCGACTTCGCCTCCATCGTGGACCTGGTGCGCAAGCTGGACTGGGACTCGCGGTTCTTCGGCTTCAACGTGGCCTTCTTGTCCTGCATGCACCTCACGCAGACCATCTGCCGCCGCATCGAGCGCTTCCTGCGGCGCGAGGACATCCGCCTGGTGGAATACCTCTGCAACTGCCACGACGCCCGCAGCGTGCGCGTGGCCGAGGACGAGGGCTTCCGCTTCACGGACATCCGGCTGACCTACACCCGCCCCGTGGACGAGGCGGCCCCGCCCGCGCTGCCGGACGGCGTGACCTTCGCCCGGGCGGCGGAGGCGGACATCCCGGCCCTGCGCGAGATCGCGCGCGGGCTGTACGAGGACAGCCGCTACCTGTTCGACCAGAATTTCGACCCGGCGCGCATCGACGAGTTCTATCGCGGCTGGGTGGAGAAGGGCGTGCGCGGCCAGTACGACGACGAGTGCTGGTGCCTGTACGACGCGGGCGCGCCCTTCGCCTTCTGCACCGTGCGCTACCTGAAGGAGAACGCGGCCAACATCGGCCTGGTGGGCCTGGACGGCTCCCACCAGGGCGGCGGATTCGGCAAGAAGCTCCTGGGCCACGTCCTGGCGCAGCTGGCTTCGCGCGGCGTGCGCACGGTGAGCGTGGTCACCCAGGGCCGCAACTACGCGGCCCAGAACCTCTATCAGAGCATGGGCTTTCGGACCAAGACCACCCAGCTCTGGTACCATAAATGGATTTGACGCCATGAACAGCGGACTCGAGTACTGGAAGCGCGCGGTGCGCGCCATCCCCGGCGGCAACGGACTGCTCTCCAAACGCCCGGACCGCTACGCCCCCGACATCTGGCCCTGCTATTTCAGGTCCTGCTCGGGCGTGGAGGTCACGGACCTGGACGGCAACACCTTCGTGGACATGGCCCAGATGGGCCTGGGCAGCGCGATCCTGGGCTACGCCCACCCCGAGCTGACCGAGGCCGTGTGCGCCGCGGCGCGCGACGGCGTGAACTGCACGCTGAACGCCCCCGAGGAAGTGCTGCTGGCCGAGCGCCTGCTGGAACTGAACCCCTTCGCGGGCGGCGTGCGCTACGCGCGCACCGGCGGCGAGGCCATGGCCGTGGCCGTGCGCATCGCCCGGGCCCACAGCGGGCGGACCAAGGTCGCCTTCTCCGGCTACCACGGCTGGTGCGACTGGTACCTGGCCACCAACCTGCAGGACGTGGGCGCCCTGGCCGACCATCTGCTGCCGGGCCTGGAGCCGAGGGGCGTGCCCGCCGGGTTGCGCAACACCGCCATCCCCTTCCTGTACAACGACGTCGAGGACTTCGAGCGGGTCATGGACGAGCACCCGGACGTGGGCGTGATCTGCGTCGAGGGCGCGCGCTACGACTTCCCCAGCGCCGCGTTCCTGGACGCCATCACCGCCCGGGCCCGCGAGCGGGGCATCGTCGTGATCTCCGACGAGATCACCTCCGGCTGGCGGATGACCGACGGCGGCGTGTACAAGCTCAACGGCTTCGAGCCGGACATCGTGGTCTACGCCAAGGCCATGGGCGGCGGCTACGCCATCGCCGCCGTGGTCGGCCGGGGCGAGGTCATGGACGCCGCTCAGGAGACCTTCATGAGCTCCACCATGTGGACCGAGCGGGTGGGCTTCACCGCCGCCCTGGCGACCATCGGCGTGCTGACCCGCGAACGGGGCTGGGAGCAGCTGGTGCGCATCGGCACCCGCATCGGCCTGGGCTGGAAGGCCCTGGCGGACAAGCACGGCCTGGACCTGAAGGTCACGGATTTCAAGCCGCTGATCACCATGAAGCTCGGCTACGGCGAGCGCAACGCCGCCCTGCAGACCCTGTTCACCCAGGAGATGCTGGAGAGGGGCTACCTGGCGGCGGGCAGCGTGTACGTCAGCCTGGCGCACACCGAGGAGGTCGTGGATCGCTACATCGAGGCCGCCGACGGGGCCTTCCGGGTCCTGGCCGAGGCCGCCGACAAGGGCGACGAGGCCGCGCGCCTGCGCACCCGGCCCAAGTCCGACGCCTTCCAGAGGCTGACCAAGTGATCGCCGCCATCGTCCAGGCCCGCATGGGCTCCACCCGCCTGCCGGGCAAGGTCCTGAAGGAAGTGGACGGCGTGCCGCTTCTGGCCATGCAGCTGGAACGGGTCGCCCTGGCGAAGACCCTGGACACGGTCATCGTGGCCACCAGCACCCTGCCCGGGGACGACGCCATCGCCGCGTTCTGCGCCGAGCGCGGCCTGCCCTGCTTCCGGGGTTCGGAAAGCGACGTGCTCTCGCGCTACCACGGCTGCGCCGCCGAGGCCGGGGCGGACGTGGTGGTCCGCCTGACCGCCGACTGCCCGCTGTGCGACCCGGAGATCATCGACGCCGTGGTCGGGCTGTACCAGGACTCGGGCGCCGACTACGCCTGCAACACCGTGCCGCCCGAGACCAGCCGCTGGCCCGACGGCAGCGACGTGGAGGTCTTCTCCATGGCCGCCCTGGACCGGGCCCACGCCGAGGCCGTGGACGGACCGGACCGCGAGCACGTGACCTTCTACTTCTGGCAGAAGCCCACGGGCTTCAAGACGGCGCAGCTGGGCAACGACGAGGACTGGTCCAAGCTGCGCTTTACCGTGGACTACCCCGAGGACTTCGAGGTCGTCACCCGGCTGATCCGCGAGATCAAGGCGCGCGGGGTGTTCGGCCACATCCGCGAGGTGGTCTCCATCCTGCGCGAGAACCCGGAGATCGGGAAGCTGAACGACAAGTACCACTTCGGCATCGGCTGGGAGAAAACGGCGTGAGGCGCGTACTGGTGGAGAGTCTGGGCGGCGTCGAGGCCGCGCGGGCGCATCTGGGCCCCGGGCCCGTGGCCTGGCGGACGACCTCGCCGGGCCTGCTGGCGCACCTGGCGCGCGGCGGCGAGAGCGCGGCCAGCCCCGAGGACGGCTGGACCGTCCCCGAGCAGGACGCCCTGGGCCGCGCGGCCTACGCCTTCGCCACCGCCGCCGTGAAGCTCCTGGACGAGCGCTGCGGCTGGCGGCAGTACGCCGACATGGGCCCGGTGTTCGGCATGGCCCTGGCCCAGATGGCCCACGTGCTGCTGCACAAGGGCCGGATGCTGGACCGGGTGCTGGCCGAGTCCGACGCGCGGGCGCTGTGCGTCGGCTCGCCGGACGTCCCGCCCATGGCCGGGCTGGCCCTGGGCTTCGGGCGTTTCGACACGTTGTACGCCGCGCTGGCGGCGCGCATGGGCCAGGACGGGCCGGAAATCCTGGAGCACGCCGACGACCCCGCGCGGCTGGCCGCCCTGGACGCCTGGGTCTCCGGGCACCGCATGGGCCTGTGGGAAAAGCTGCTGTCCCTGCTCAGCAACACGCCGTCGTCCTTCGCCTACAAGGTCTGGCGCTCCCTGGCGGCGCGCGGGCGGCTGCGCGGGCTGCGCCTCTGGCCCCGGCCGCGCAGGCGGCTGTTCGTGGGCAAGGACTGCGAGCTGATCGAGGAATTCTTCCTGGGGCTCTTGGCGCGCGGGGCGCAGTTCTCCCGCCTGCCGGGGCTGCCCCGGGCCGCCGTGGACGACGCGCGGGCCGAGGCGCTGCCCGGCGCCCAGGCCCTGGCCGCGGACCTTGAGGCGCTGTGCGCCCGGGCCGTGCGGGACGAGGGCCAGCCCTGCGGCCCGGCCGTTGCCGCCGCCTGCTCCCTGACCGCCAAGCGGCTGGTGCTGGCCATGACCCGGCTGCGCGCCGCCCTGCCGGAGCTGACCGCCGCCTTCGAGCGCCTGGCGGCGGCCGTGGGCCCGGAGGCGATGGTGGTCGGCAACTATTTCACCGGGCCCGAGGAGCGGCTGTTCGGCCTGTACTGCCTGGACAGGGGCCTGGCCGTGACGTCCTTCGAGCACGGCGTGACCCTGGGCCTTTCGGACTGGGCGCGCTACCCCGCGCCGTTCTGGGGCATGCTCTGCGCGGGCTCCGGAGTCTATCACTGGGAGCGCTCCCTGGACGACATCCGGCCCTGGCTGGACGGGCGCCGGGCGATCATGGGCGGCGTGCCCCGGGTCACGGCGCGGGTGCCGCTGCGCGGCGTGCAGCGGCGGCTGGCCCGCAGGTGGCTGGGCATCCCGGCCCAGGCCCGGGTGGTGATGTACGTGGCCGACGTGGAGCGCAACAACGCGGCCTACGGCCCGCACACGGACAACGACCTGCAATACGCCCAGGTCACCGAGGCCGTGGTGGACGAACTGGCCCGGCGCGAGCCGGACGCCGTGGTGCTGCTCAAGCTGTACCCCACGCACCGCTACCCGGAGAGTCACGGCTTCGAGGAACTGCTGGCCCGCCGACCGCAGGTGCGGGTCATCAAGGACATGGATTTCCGGTTCATCCGGGCGGCGGCGGACCTCATCGCGCTGTCCTCGGGCCAGAGCACGCTGGGCTGGGCCCTGGGTGCGGGCTGCCCGGTGTGGATGTTCGAGAAACGGGCCTGCCCGGTGCGCCTGCCGGGCCGGGAGCTGGATATTGCGGTGCCCGGGGTCAGCCGGGTGCTGGACGTGGACCTGCCGCCCTGCGGCGCCCCGCGCGGCGTCACGGCGCGGATCATGGAGGACTGAGGCGATGTGCGGCATCTGTGGAGTTCTGGCCCTGAGCGGGGCCCCGGCGCCCGGCGAGGGCGACGCGCTGCGCATGGCCCGGACCCTGGCCCATCGCGGCCCGGACGGGCAGGGCGCCTTTGCCGACGCCCGCTGCTGCCTGGGCCACCGGCGGTTGTCGATCATCGACCTGGGCGGCGGCGCCCAGCCCATGCAGGCCGGAAACGGGCGCTGGACCATCGTCTACAACGGCGAGGTCTACAACTACCGCGAGCTGCGCCGCGAGCTGGAGGCCGAGGGCCGCAGCTTCGGCACCGAGAGCGACACCGAGGTCGTGCTGCACGGGCTGGCGGCCCACGGGCCGGACTACCTGAAGCGCCTGAACGGCATCTTCGCCCTGGCCCTGTGGGACGCCGAGCGCGGCGCGCTGCTGCTGGCCCGCGACCACCTGGGCATCAAGCCGCTGTACTATGCGGACACGGGCCGCCACCTGGTCTTCGCCAGCGAGCCCAAGGCCATGTTCGCCTCGCAGCTGGTGGACAAGGCCCTGAACCGGGGCGCGCTGTTCGAATATTTCTGCCGCCAGGCCCCGCCGTATCCCGAGACGCTGCTGGCCGGGGTCTTCGAGGTGGAGCCCGGCTGCTGGCTGGAGGCGCGCGCCGACGGCAGCCGCCGGGGCGGCGCGTACTACGCCCTGGAGAGCGCCTGGCGGGACGTGGACCCCGCGCTGCTGCCCGGCTCGGAAGAGGCCCTGGTGCGGGCCTTCGAGGAGCAGCTGGCCGCCAGCGTGGCCCGGCAGCTGGTCAGCGACGTGCCCGTGGGCATCTCGCTCAGCCGGGGCGTGGACTCCGGGCTGCTGTGCCATTTCATGAACGATTCCTACGCCGCCGGGGAGCTGCACGCCTTCACCTACTCCAACCAGGAGGGCACGGACGAGGCCGACGGCGCCCGGCGCCTGGCCGAGCGCGTGGGCGAGCGCCTGCGCCATCACGTCCTGCCCGTGACCCTGGCCGGGCATCTGGACAATTTCGCCGCCGCCACGCGCTTTTTCGACGCCCCGGTGATCTACCCCAGCTCGCTGCCCATCCTGGACATCGCCCGCCTGGCGCGGGACAAGAAGATCAAGGTGCTGATGGGCGGGCAGGGCGCGGACGAACTGTTCCTGGGCTACGCCCGCTACGGCCGCTGGATGCGCGAGCTGGAGGGCGAGGCCGACCTGCGGCGCTGGCAGGAGCATTTCTATTTCGGCGGGGGCCTGGGCAACGTCGGCCTGGTGGAGCGCCTGACGGGCATCCGCCGCGAGGCCGCCGAGGACAGCCCGGCCTGGACCTGGGTCGCCCGCCACGCCGACCTGCCCGAGCACAAGCGCATGGCCCTGTACGACCAGCGCTTCCGGCTGCTGTACCTGCTCAAGCGCGACGACCGCATGGGCATGGGCGGCAGCGTGGAGAACCGGGTGCCGTTTTTGGACAAGGACTTCATGACCTGGGCCAACGCCGTGCCCGAGCAGTGGAAGGTCCGCGACGGGCGCCAGAAATATTTGCTGGGCCGCGCCGCCGAACGCGCGCTGCCCGACGACATCGCGCGCGGGCCCAAGATGGGCTCGCCCACGGTCTTCGAAGGCTGGCTGGCTTCGCCCGGGTTCGTGGAGGCGCTGCGCGGGCTGGTCCGCGCCCCGGGCTCGCTGACCCGCGACGTGCTGGACCCCGCCGTGGTCGAGGAGATCCTCGACGGCCACGCCGCCCACGGCAGATTCGGTTTCCTGACCTGGTGCCTGTACACCCTGGAACGCTGGTACGAGACCGCGTTCGGACCCAACGACAACACGACGGAGGACATATCCGCATGACCAAGCAATCCGCCGAGCAATTCGCCAACGATTCCATCTGGGACAACTGGTACCGCACGTACCAGGACGGCAGCCTGGTTCCGGGCGTGCGCTATCCCAACGAGCACCTGGTGCGCTTCATGGCCGACTGGCGGCGCTCCGCCGCCTGGCCCACGGACCGCCGCCCCCGGGTCCTGGAATTCGGCTTCGGCACCGTGACCAACATGGCCATGACCGCCCGCTTCGGCTGCGACGTGGAGGGCCTGGAAGTCTCCGGCGACTCCACCGAGCGCACCCGCGAGGCCATCGCCGGTTTCGGCATGCAGGACCGCATCAGCGTGGAGACCTACGAGGGCGGCGCCCTGGTGCCCAAGCCCGACGCCCGCTACGACTGCCTGGTGGGCCTGCAGTGCGTGTACTACAACCTGGACCAGGCCACCTTCGCCGCCGAGTGCGCCCGGCTGCTCAGGCCCGGCGGGCTGCTGTTCCTGTCCTTCTTCTCCCACCGCCACGGCTACATGCAGCACATCAACGGCACGCCCGGCGGCCCGGTGCGCTTCAAGGACGACCACCCGAACCCGCGCCTGGTCGGCCTGAACCCGTTCCTGTACCGCGACGAGGCCCAGTTCG
>CAYUIN010000035.1:0-10686 GCA_964444695.1 uncultured Desulfocurvus sp. | reverse complement strand
GGGTTTGGGCGGAGCCCAACCGCCGGAGGCACTCACCGCCCCTTGGCGTCCGCCGCCGCGTCTTGTTGGTCCGCCCGTCAGGAGCCGAGGGCGAAGCGGACGGCGGCCAGGGCGTGCAGGCGGGTGGTGTCGAGCAGGGGGATGGGGGAGTCGGTTTGGGTGATCAGCAGGGGGATTTCGGTGCAGCCGAGGATGGCGGCCTGTGCGCCGGAGGCGGCGAGGGAGTGGATGGTCCGGGCGAAGGTGGCGCGGGAGGTGGGGAGGAGTTGTCCGTGGACGAGTTCCTGGAAGATGATGCGGTCGAGTTCGTTGCGGGTGGGTTGGTCGGGGGTGATGGTGGTCACGGCGTAGTGGTCGGCGAGGCGTTTCCTGTAGAAGTCGAGTTCCATGGTGAAGCGGGTGCCGAGCAGTGCGGCGGTGTGATGTCCGGCGTCGTTGAGGGCCTGTCCGGCGGCGTCGGCGATGTGCAGAAGGGGGATGGGCAGGTGCGGTTCGATGCGTTCGGCGACGTTGTGCACGGTGTTGGTGCAGATCAGCAGGCAGTCGGCTCCGGCGGCGGCGAGGTTTTTGGCGGCGGCCAGGACGTGGTCGGCTAGGCCGTCCCAGTCGTCGGCGTGCATGAAGCCGGTGATGGTCTGGAAATCGAAGGAGTGCATGAGGATTTCGGCGCTGTGGTAGCCGCCGAGCCGGGAGGCGATTTCGCGGTTGATGATCTGGTAGTAGGAGACGGTGGATTCCCAGCTCATTCCGCCGAGCAGGCCGATGGTGCGCATGGTGCGGGTCCTTTTGGGGCGTTAGAAGGCCCAGAGGAAGTAGAGGATGGTGACCAGGAGCATGGACGCGGCGCGCACGGTCTGGCTGGCGAGGATCAGCATCAGCGCGGCGCGCTGGGGGAAGATGCCCGCGTAGTAGGGGTACTGGTGGCGCACGGCGCGCATGGGCGAGGACATGACGTTGCCGATGAGCAGGGTCAAGACGGCCATTTGCGGGGCGATGACGCCGTCGTCGAGCAGGGGTTTGAGGGCCGAGAGTCCGGCGGCGAGTTCGCCTGTGGAGTGGATGGCGACGACGGAGACGACCTTGGGCGGCAGCCAGGAGAGGAAGGCCAGGTGCGAGCTCATGAAGGTTTCGACGGCGTCGAAGACGCCTGCGCGCTGGGCGAAGAAGAACAGCACGTACACGGGCAGGGTGATGCGCATGATGCGCCGGATGCGTTTTTGGAAGCGGCCCAGGGCGCGGGTCAGGACCTCGCGCATGCCGCGCGGGGTATTTTCGTCCAGGCGGCAGGGGATGCAGCCTTCGGGCAGCGGCGGATTGACCAGGCGTCCGACCACCACGACGCCCAGGGTGCGCAGCACGGCGGCGCACACGGCCAGTCCCACGTAGGTATCGGCCAGGTCGCCGATGATGGAGCGCGACAGGGCGTACATGGTGGGCAGGTGCAGGAAGAAGGTGGGCATGCTGTTGAAGAGGTTGGCCAGCATGAGTTCGCGGTCGGTCATCTGCCCGCGCGAGTGGGCCTCGGCGAGCATGGTGTTCGCGGAGACGCCGGAGAAGAAGGCCATGGAGAAGGAGGCGCCGCTGACGTCCTGCAGGCGTGCGGCGCGGGTCAGCGGCGCGGCGAGCTTGGCCATGAAGCGGGCCCAGTTCAGGGATTCCACGAGGATGCCCACGAGCAGGCCGACGCTGATGAAGAAGGTCAGGCGGATCAGCGGCCAGCCGAGGCCGGTCCACAGGGTGTGCAGGTCGAGTTCCATGGGGCGGCGTCAGTCCTTGTCTGCGGCGGGGCCGGGCATGTCGAAGCTGTGTTCGGGGCCGGGGAAGGCGCCGGACTCGACCTCTTGGCGGAAGGCGGTCATGGCGGCCGTGGCGGCCTTGCCGAGTTCGGCGTAGCGTTTGACGAATTTTGGTGTGAAGCGGTCGAACAGGCCGAGCAGATCGTGGGTCACGAGGACCTGTCCGTCGCAGTGGGGCCCGGCGCCGATGCCGATGGTGGGGATGGCCACGGCGGCGGTGACGGCCTCGGCCACGGGCGCGGGCACGGCCTCCAGGACCAGGGAGAAGCAGCCCGCCTCTTCCAGGCGCCGGGCGTCCTCCACGAGGACCTGTGCGGCGGATGCGCCCCGGCCCTGGACCTTGAACCCGCCGAGCTTGGCCACGCTTTGCGGGGTCAGGCCGATATGGCCCATGACGGGGATGTCGGCGCGGATGATGGCCTCGATGCGCGGCAGCATGCGGGTGCCGCCTTCGAGTTTCACGGCCCCGGCGCGGCCTTCGGCCAAAAAGCGCCCGGCGGCGCGCACGGCGCCCTCGTCGGACGGCTGGTAGGACATGAAGGGCATGTCGCCCACGACCAGGGCGCGCTGCGTCCCGCGCGACACGGCGCGGGTGTGGTGGATCATGGCGTCCAGGCCCACGGCCAGGGTATCGGGCTGGCCGAGGCCGACCATGGCCAGGGAGTCGCCCACCAGGATCATGTCCACGCCCGCGAGGTCGGCCAGGCGGGCCAGGGCGTAGTCGTAGGCCGTGAGCACGCTGAGCTTGCGCCCGCCCTTGCGGGCGACGACGGACGGCACGGTGACGGGCTTGGAGCCGGGATCGGGACCGGACATGGCGGGGACCTCCTTGCGCCCAGCGGGCGCGCAAGAGACGGTAGCAACTGCCACGGCCCGGGGCAAGAGCGCGACGAAAGTCCCCGCCGCGTGCGGCGGGGACTCTTCGCGTCAGGTGGGATTTCCTAGAATTCCTGGATCATCCAGACCATGCGGCCGATGATCTTGTCCTTGTATTCCTCGAAGGTGAAGTGCTGGTCCGCGTGGCCCTGGTTTTCGGCGCGCAGGACGAAGCGGTTCTTTTCCGCCTCCAGGTACACGCGGCGGATGACCAGGCCCTCGAAGGGCAGCAGCACGCCGTAGACCTCGCCGGACAGGACGCTGGTCTGGTCGCGGTCCAGGCCGACGAAGGCGCCCCGGCGGATGATGGGCTCCATGCCGCTGCCGTCCATGCGGACGACGAGCAGGGATTTGCGGTCGAAGGATTTGGGGATGGCCAGCTTTCCGGCGGCCTTGGGCTTCCAATTGCCCTCCTCGGTGGTGCCGCCCGCCATGGCGTAGTAGGTCACGACCTGGGCCGAGGCGGTGGGCTCGCCGTAGGGGGAGACCTCCTCGCGCAGGGTCTCGGACAGGGCGGGCTGATCGAAGGGCTGGTAGCCTTCCTTGGTCTTGATGTACTGGGGTCCGCGTCCCATGGCCAGCCAGTCGGGGTTCAGGCCGTACTCACGGAACAGGGTCAGGAACCAGTCCGCAGGCACGGAATCGCGACGCTTGGCGTCGGAGATGCTGGACTGGCGGATGCCCAGGACCTGGGCCAGCTCGACCTGGGTCCTGGTGCTGGTGGCCTCTTTGATGCGATCGACCACGCTCTCGAAATTCTCACCGTATCTTTTTCCGGATTTTCCCATCATATCTCTCGTACGAAAACGTTAAACAGGTTGACCGTGTACGCGCATGGCTATATAGTCCGTGCCGAAGCCATGAACGTACAATTCGGTAAACGATTTGACTCAAATACGCCTGAGCGTCAAGCCAAGCTGCGAGCCTGGCTCGCCCTGCACGGCATCAGAAACGGAGACCTCGCCCGGCAAATCGGGGTCCATCCGTCGATGATAACGCGCATCATCAAAGGCGAGCGGGCACCAGCCAAGCGCATCGGCCAGCTTGCGGCGCTGGGGATACCGGAAGAACTGCTTCCGACGCCTTCCGGCCCTCCCGGTCGGCCCCCAGGCACCAAAAACAAAAGACCCGATGCCGCTCACAAAGACGTGATCGCGGACTCGGGCAGTTCATAACGAAGAATCGCGGCGCAGGTTGCGCCAGCCGGCGGGGTACGCCCGCTGGGGCTTTCACGATTCCGGCGCCTTGGTTCCCTTGCGACAGCGAACAGGGCGCCGCGTGCCCGTCCCCCCTCGAGCGTCACGGTACGCAATGATGAATTGCCTTCATTGCTTTGTCAATGCCGGAAACTCTAGGAAGTGCGGCGTTCTCCGACGGTTTGTCGCCTCCGGAGCGGGCCGCCTGCCCCAATGCGCGGAGAGGACTCCCCTTTTTCAGACCAATGCGCTCGGAAACACGCCCCGTCCCGGACGCGAAAAGGCCCGCTGCGAGGTGCAGCGGGCCTTGGTTTCGCATGGCGCGCCTGCGGGGCGCGCGTCCCGGGCTAGCGGAAGTAGCGCAGGAACTGGCTGTCGGGCGAGAGGATCACCCGGGTGTTGTCCTTGAGGCTCTTCTCGTAGGCCTCCAGGCTGCGCTTGAAGGCGTAGAAGTCCGGCGCCTGGGACAGGGCCTCGGCGAAGATGCGCGTGGCCTCGGCGTCGCCCTGGCCGCGCAGGACCTGGGATTCGCGTTCGGCCTCGGCCAGGATCAGGGCGCGGTCCTTGTCCGCGGTGGACTTGATCTTGGCGGACTCCTCCTGGCCCTCGGAGCGGTACTGCTTGGCCTGGCGTTCGCGCTCGGCGCGCATCCGGCCGAAGATGGCCCGCTCGTTCTCCTGGGGCAGGTCGGTGCGCTTGATGCGCACGTCCACGATCTCGATGCCGAACTCCTTGACCAGCTCCGAGGAACGGGCCAGCACCTCGGCCATGATCTGGGCCCGCTTCTTGGCCACGATCTCCTGCAGGGAGTAGCGGCCCAGGGCCACGCGCAGCTGGGCGTAGATGATGTCGTCCAGGCGCGAGATGGCGGAGAGCTCGTTGTTCACCGTGCGGTAGTACTGCAACGGGTCGACGATGCGCCATTTGGTGTAGTTGTCGAGGATCATGGCCTTCTTGTCTTCGGTCAGGATCTCCTCGGGCTGGGCGTCGTGCTCCAGGATGCGCGCGTCGAAGTGGATCACGTTCTGGATCAGCGGCTTCTTGAAGTGCAGCCCCGGGCCCTGGGCGCCGCCCACGGGCTTGCCCAGTTCCACGACGATGGCCGTCTCGGTCTGGTCCACGACGTAGAGGCTCATGGACAGCAGCAGCAGGGCCGCGCCGAGCACGGCGAAGAGGACAGCGACTTTCTTGGACATCACTTCTTCCCTCCCGCCTGGGCCCCGGTCTTGGGCAGCTTCTCCAGGGGCAGGTAGGGCACGGTGTTGCCCGCCGCCCTGGGGTCGATGATGATCTTCTCCAGGTCAGGGTTGGAGAGGATGGATTCCATGGCCTCCAGGTACAGCCGCTCGCGGGTCACATCCTTGGCCTTCTTGTACTCGGCCGTCACGGACAGGAAACGGTCCGCGTCGCCCTTGGCCCCGCGGATGCGGGTCTGCTTGAAGGCCTCGGCCTCGTTGAGCATCACGGCGGCCTGGCCGCGCGCCTTGGGCAACAGGTCGTTGCGGTAGGCGTCGGCCTCGTTGATGAAGCGGCTCTTGTCCTCGCGGGCGCTGGCCACGTCCTTGAAGGCGTCCAGCACCTCCTTGGGCGGGTGCACGTCCTGCAACTGCACGGCCACCACGTCGATGCCGCACTTGTAGCGGTCCAGGATGGCCTGCAGCAGGTCGCGGCAGTCGTTCTGGATGGCCAGCTTGCCGGTGGTCAGCACGGTGTCGATGAGGTTGTAGCCCACCACCTCGCGCATGGCGGCCTCGGCGGCGGACTTCACGGTCTCGTGCTGTTCCTTGAGGTTGAACAGGTAGTCCTTGGCGTCCTTGATCTTGTACTGGACGATGAACTGCACGTCGACGATGTTCTCGTCGCCGGTGAGCATCAGCGATTCGCGCTCCATGGCGCGGTACTGCGGGTTGAGCCCGCCCGCCCCCACGCTGCGGAAGCCGATCTCCACGCGCTCGATCTTGGTGACCTTGGGCGTGTCCACGCTCTCGACGGGGAACGGCAGGTGGTAGTGCCAGCCGCTGTCCGCCACGCGATCGAAGGCGCCGAAGCGGCGCACCACGCCCTGTTCGTCCGGGGCCACGGTGTAGAAGCCGGACAGGCCCCACAAAGCCACCAGCACGAGCAGGATTATCTTTCCGGCGGGAAAGTCGAACTGCCTGAGTTTCTTGACCTCGAAATGGAAGTCACCCAAACTCGGGCCCTGGCTGCCGCCAGGCGTCCTCTGCCGTTTCTGCTGTAGTTTGTCCCAATCCCAGTTCATGATGTACCCGTGTAAGTTCTCGGTTCGTCCAGGTCAAGACCGGCTGGCCCGAGCGGGGCGAATTCCTTCGACTTTGCCCGGCCCTGCCCGTATGCTGGGCGCAGAGGCCCCCGTCGTTCACGGCCCTTGCAAGGGCGCGGCGGCGGGGGTATCACAAGGATGGAAAACCTGATCGCCAAGACCACTGTACCGCACCTGGAGGAACGATGAAACCGGTCAATAGGGAAATATTCCGGGCATACGACATCCGCGGCGTCGTGGACAAGGATTTCGACGACGAGTGGGTCGAGGTTCTGGGACGCGCCTGCGGCACCTATTTTCGCGCCAAGGGCCACCACCGGGCCGTGGTCGGGCACGACTGCCGCCACTCCTCCCCCGGCTACCAGGCCCGGATGATCGCCGGTCTCACCGCCTCGGGCATCGACGTCCTGTACCTGGACATGGTGGCCACCCCGCTGTTCTATTTCGCCGTGAAGAAGCTCGGCTACCACGCCGGGGTGATGATCACCGCCAGCCACAACCCGCCGGAGTTCAACGGCTTCAAGGTCTGGGAAGGCCCGAGCACCATCCATTCCGAAGAGATCCAGGCCGTGTACGAGATCATGGCCGCCGGGAAGTTCGCCCAGGGCACGGGCACGGCCTCGTACCACGACATCGCCCCCACCTACCTCGAAGACCTGGCCGCCCAGGTGACCCTGCCGCGCCCGGTGAAGGTCGTTGTGGACGGCGGCAACGGCTCGGGCGGGCTGGTCTGCGCCGAGCTGCTGCGGCGCATCGGGGCCGAGGTCGTGGAGCAGTACACCGAGCCCGACGGCGATTTCCCCAACCACCACCCGGACCCCACGGTGCCCAAGTACATGGGCGACCTCATCGCCCGCGTGCCCGCCGAGGGCGCGGAGCTGGGCATCGGCCTGGACGGCGACGCGGACCGCATCGGCGTCGTGGACGAGACCGGGGCCATGATCTACGGCGACCAGCTGCTGACCATCTACGCCCGCGACATGCTGGCCAAGAACCCCGGGGCCAAGGTCATCGGCGAGGTCAAATGCACGCACCTGATGTACAAGGACATCACGGCCCACGGCGGCGAGGCCATCATGAGCGCCACCGGACACTCGCTGATCAAGGCCCGGATGCAGGCCACGGGCGCGCTGCTGGCGGGCGAGATGAGCGGGCACATGTTCTTCGCCGACCGCTACTACGGGTTCGACGACGCGCTGTATTCCGCGCTGCGCATCGTGCAGATCGTGGCGGACAGGCCGGGCGAGCCGCTGTCCGGCTACCTGAAGGACTGGCCCAAGGTCTTCAACACCCCCGAGATCCGCGCCGACTGCCCGGACGCCATCAAGTTCAAGGTCGTGGCCCGGGCCCAGGAGTTCTTCAAGCGGCACTACGACGTCATCGACGTCGACGGGGTGCGCATCGTGTTCCCGGACGGCTGGGGCCTGTTGCGGGCGTCCAACACGCAGCCCGTGCTGGTCTTGCGCTTCGAGGCCGAGTCCGAGGCGCGCCTGGCGGAGATCCGCCGGGTCATCGAGGAGCCCCTGGCCGAGTGGATCAAGGAAATGTCCTGACCCTGACCGCGTCCCGAACGGAGCGACCGCGACCATGAAGATTCTCGTCCCAAGCCATATGGAGCGCTGCATCGGCTGCCACTCCTGCTCCCTGGCCTGCGCCCGCCTGGTGCACGACAGCCTGAGCTGGCTGCGCGCGGGCATCCGCATCGGCTCGGCGGGCGGGCTGACCACGGGCTTCGAGGCCACGGTCTGCGTGGCCTGCGACCCGGCGCCCTGCGCGGCGGCCTGCCCCACGGGGGCCCTGAGCCCGCGCAAGGGCGGCGGCGTCAAGGTCAAGCGCGAGCTGTGCATCCGCTGCGGCGAATGCGCGGCCCACTGCCCGGTGGACGCCATCCTGATGAGCCCGGAGGACGGGTTCCCCTACGTCTGCATCCACTGCGGGCGTTGCGTGCAGTTCTGCCCGCACCAATGCCTGGAGTTGGCGGACGTGCCCAACCGCAAGGGCCGGCCCCTGCCGCCCGAGGTCCTGGACGACGACGCCCCCGCGGGCGCGCAGACGGAGGCCGACCATGGCTGATCGCCCGTTCCACATCATGCACGTGGACCTGGAGACCGGGCGCGGCGTGCGCTCGGACTTCTCTGCCCCGGACGAGTGCCTGGGCGGCTCGGGTCTGGCCGCGCGGCTGTTCGAGCACTTCGGCCACCCGGACAAGCCCGCCCTGAACCCGGCCCAGCCCCTGATCTTCGCCATCGGCCCGCTGACCGGCCGCTACCCGCTGATGAGCAAGGTGGTCTGCGCCTTCAAGTCGCCGTACACCGGCCAGTACACGGAGAGCCACGCCGGGGGCCGCCTGGCGCTGTCCCTGCGCTTCGCCGGATTCGACGCCCTGGTGCTCACGGGCCGCGCCCGGCGCCTGGTCAGCCTGACGGTGGCCGGGCGGCGGCTGAGCCTGGACGACGTGGAATACATGCGCGGGCGCGACGTGTTCAGCGCGGGCAAGCACCTGCGCCGCAAGAGCGGCTCGTCCGGGCACCGCAGCATCCTGCGCATCGGCCCGGCGGGCGAGAACCTGCTGGCCTACGCCTGCATCAACGTGGACTCCTTCCGGCACTTCGGGCGCCTGGGCTCGGGCGCGGTGATGGGCGCCAAGAACCTCAAGGCCGTGGTGGTCGAGGGCGACCGCGAGCTGCCGCTCATGGCGGGCAAGGAGTACAAGGACCTTTTTAGGGACATCTACTCCCAGCTGACCACCACGGACATGATGAGCAAGTACCACAACCTGGGCACGCCCCAGAACGTGATCCCGCTCAACGAGCTGCACGCCCTGCCCTGGAAGAACCTGCAGCAGACCTCGGACCCCGGGGCCGAGGGCATCTCCGGCGAGCGCTTCGCCGAGCAGCTGCTGCTGCGGCAGACGGCCTGCTCCGGCTGCCCCGTGGGCTGCATCCACATCGGCCTGCTGCGCGAGCAGTTCGCCGGGGAGAACGAATACCTCTACCGCCAGGTGAGCTACGACCACGAGCCCATCTTCGCCTGCGGGGCCATGCTGGCCCTGACCAGCGCCTCGGACGTGCTGGCCGTGCTGGACGCCTGCGAGCGCCAGGGCATGGACGTGATGAGCGCGGGCGTGGCCCTGGCCTGGGCCGCCGAGGCCCTGGAAAAGGGCGTGGTCAGCGAGAAGCAGACCATCGTCCCGCTGCGCTTCGGCGAGGCCAAGGGCTTCATCGCGGCCATGGACCTGCTGGGGGCGCGCGTCAACGAGTTCTACGAGCTGCTGGGGCGCGGGGCGCAGGTCGCCGCCGAGCACTACGGCGGCGCGGACTTCGCCTGCGTCCTGGGCCAGGAGATGGCGGGCTACGCCACGGGCGAGGTGTTCTTCGTGTCCCAGGCGCTGGGCTTCCGGCACTCGCACCTGGACAGCGGCGGCTACTCCTACGACCAGAAGGCCAAGGACAAGGACGTGGAGAAGGCGGTGCGCTTCCTGGTGGACGACGAGAAGGGCCGGGTGATGCTCACGAGCATGGTCTCCTGCCTCTTCGCCCGCGCCATCTACACCCCCGAGCGCCTGGCCCTGGCCCTGGACGCCGCCGGGTTCCCGGCCACGGCCGCGAACCTGGACGCCCTGTCCGAAGAGGCCCGGCGCGCGCGCTGGCGCCTGAAGCTGGCCACGGGCTACGACCCCGAACGGGTGGCCATCCCCAAGCGGTTTTCCGAGATCACCACCTGGAAGGGGGCCCTGGACGCGGACTACATGGACGCGCTGCGCCGCGCCTATGCGCGCTCCATACTGGACCTGGGCGCGCCCGCCGCGTACCCTGCCTGCTGATCTCCCGCCAACACAGGACCGGAGAACGCAACCGTGCGCAAGAAGACCGTCATCGCCGCCCTCGTGGCGGCGGCCGCCGTCGCGGCCTTGTTCTGGGGTACCCGAGGGGGCGACGGCGCCATCGAAATCCTGAAGACCGCCAAGGTCGAACGCGGCACCGTGCGCAGCCAGCTGGAGGCCACGGGCATCGTCAAGGCCCAGGTCGGGGCCATCGTCAAGATCGGCGCCCAGGCCACGGGGCGCATCGAGTCCATGCGCGTCAAGGTCGGCGACCGCGTGCGCCAGGGCGACCTGATCGCCGAGATCGACGACCGCGAGCTGCGGGCCGGGCTGGACGAGGCCACGGCCCGCCTGGACGGGGCGCGGGCCGAGCTGGCCCGGGTGCTGGAGGTCTATCCGCTGTCCGTGCGCGAGGCCGAGGCCGAGCTGGCCGCCGCCCGGGCCGAGGCCGACTACGCGGCGGACTTCGCCGCGCGCCAGGCCCGGCTGTTCGAGCAGGACCTCGTGGCCCGCGACACCATGGAGGACGCCGTGCAGGCCGCCGAGGTCAAGGCCGGGGCCCTGCGCGCCCGCGAGGCCGCCCTGGCCCGCGCCCGGGCCGAGGCCGTCCAGGAGACGACCAAGGCCGAGAAGTCCGTGACCCAGGCCGAAGCCGCCCTGGCCTCGGCCACCACGCGCCTGTCCCACACCCGGATCATCAGCCCCATCGACGGG